>NZ_JBAMDI010000003.1:0-209810 GCF_036961695.1 Pseudomonas sp. CGJS7
GCGCTCGACCACGTTGATGATCAGCACATTGCCATCGCGGCTCAACTGGATGTCCTGGAAGAACCCGGTCTTGAACAGGGAACGAGTCGAGTCCACCAGGCGGCGGTCGTCAGCCTGGTCGCCAACGTTCAGTGGCAAGGCACCGAACACACTGCCGGCGGAAACCCGCTGCAGGCCGTTGACGCGAATATCGGAGATGGTGAAGGACTCGGCGTGAACTTCAGCGATCATCAGTGCGGACATGACCGCAGTTAGCAGCAGACGTTTCATGAAGTCCTTTTATTCCAACTGGCAATAAACAACCTGCCGTCACAGAACGGCAGGTTCGCAATTGAGCGAAGCTTTATAGTCGACCCAGATCGTTGATCAGGGCGAGCAACATCACCCCTATGACCAAACTGATACCGATCTGAACCCCCCAACCTTGCACCCGATCCGACAGCGGACGACCGCGCGCCCACTCGACCAGGTAAAACAGCAAATGCCCCCCATCCAGTACTGGAATGGGCAGCAGGTTAAGAACCCCCAGGCTTATGCTCAGGTAGGCCAGGAAATTCAGGAAATCCCCCACGCCGGACTGGGCTGAAGCGCCCGCCACTTTAGCAATGGTTATCGGTCCACTCAAGTTTTTTACCGAGAGCTCCCCGAACAGCATTTTCTTCAGCGATTCAAGGGTCAGGACGCTCATGTTCCAGGTACGCGACAAGCTCTCACCCACCGCATCCAGCGGGCCGTAGCTGATTTCGCGGAGCATGTTGGCAGGCCATTCGCCACCTTTGACACCAGCGCCAAGATAGCCACCGACTGCCTTGCCCTCCCCCTTGCGGGCCAAGGTCACCGGCAGCTCCAGGGCAGCGCCGTCGCGCTCCACTCGCACCATGACCTTGGCATCCGGACGGGCGCGCACGCGGTCGACTACCTGCTGCCATTCGGTCACTGCCACATCATCCAGAGCCAGCAGCTTGTCACCGGTTTTCAAGCCCGCAGCGGCAGCCGGCCCCTTCGGATCGATCTCGGCCAGCACCGGGGTGATCGCCGGGCGCCAAGGGCGCAGCCCCAGGGATTGAATCGGGTCCGGCTCGTCGGCGCCCTTGAGCCAATTGTCCAGCTTGACCTGCAGCTGGCGCTCGGCGCTGGCGCCCTCATCGCGCACGCCAATCTGCAAGGTACCGCTCTCGCCCAGACGACGAACCAGCTGCAAATTGACCGCCGACCAACCGTTGGTCGGCTTGCCATCTACAGAAACAATTTCCTGACCTGCGGTCAGCCCTGCAGATGCTGCCAGGCTGCCACTGTCGACCACGCCGATAACCGGGCGGACTTGCTGGGTACCCAGCATCGCCAGCACCCAGAAAAACAGGATAGCCAGCAGAAAATTGGCGATCGGGCCTGCCGCGACAATCGCAATCCGCTGGCGCACCGACTTGCGGTTGAACGACTGCCCGGCCAGCGCCGGCGGCACATCGCCTTCGCGCTCGTCGAGCATCTTGACGTAGCCACCCAGAGGAATGGCCGCAACAACGAACTCGGTGCCGTGGCGGTCATGCCACCGCAGCAGCGGTGTACCGAACCCCACCGAGAAACGCAGCACCTTGACGCCGCAGCGGCGCGCCACCCAGAAGTGACCGAATTCGTGGAAAGTGACCAGCACACCCAGAGCCACGAGGGTGCCGATAATCATGTAGAGCGCTGTCATGTCCATCTCCGAATGATGTTCAGCGGGCCGGCATCCTGCCCAGCCCCCTCACGAACCTTGGCGGGCCTGCATCAGCGGCCGTGACGCCTCAGCCACTCACGGGAAAGCTCCCGGGCACGCTGATCGGCGGCAAATACCGCATCCAGCGACGGCAGCGGTACGACGGGTTCCTGGTCGAGTACCTGTTCGATCATACCCGCGATCTCCGGGAAGCGGATGCGCCGTTCAAGAAATGCCTGGACCGCGACTTCGTTGGCCGCATTGAGCACGGCAGGCGCGCTGTTGCCGGCCTCGGCAGCCTGCCGCGCAAGGCGCAGGCAAGGGAAGCGTTGTTCGTCGGGCGCCTGGAAATCCAGACGGGCGATGGCGAACAGGTCCAGAGGGGCAACCCCGGAATCGATCCGTTCCGGCCAAGCCAACGCGTTGGCGATTGGCGTACGCATGTCCGGGTTGCCCAACTGCGCGAGTACCGAACCGTCCACGTAGTCGACCAGCGAGTGGATCACGCTCTGCGGGTGCACCACCACCTCAACCTTGGACGGCACGGCATCGAACAACCAGCAGGCTTCGATCAACTCGAGGCCTTTGTTCATCATGCTGGCCGAATCCACGGAGATCTTGCGCCCCATGGACCAGTTGGGGTGCGCACAGGCTTGCTCCGGAGTCACGTCCAGCAGCGCCTCGACCGGCGTTTCGCGGAACGGCCCGCCGGACGCGGTAAGCAGGATCCGGCGCACACCGACGGCACTCAGGCCACGGGCGTAGTCGCCTGGCATGCACTGGAAGATAGCGTTGTGTTCGCTGTCGATCGGCAGCAGCACGGCACCCTTTTGCCGCACCGCCTCCATGAACAGTGCGCCGGACATCACAAGTGCTTCCTTGTTGGCCAGCAACACCTTCTTGCCTGCCTCGACCGCCGCCAGCGTGGGGCGCAGGCCGGCAGCACCGACAATGGCTGCCATCACTGCATCCACTTCAGCGGCCGACGCCACCTGGCAAAGCCCGGCCTCACCTTCCAGCACCTCGGTGGTGCAACCGGCCGCAGCCAGACTCGCACGCAACCTCACCGCCGCCTCAGTGCTCGGCACCACAGCGAAGGCCGGACGATGACGCACGCATAGCGCCAACAGCTCGTCGATGCGCGAATAGCCAGTGAGGGCGAACGCTTGATAACGGTCAGGATGACGCGCAATCACATCCAGCGTGCTCAGGCCAATGGAGCCGGTGGCCCCGAGCACGGTAATACGTTGCGGGCGACTCACATCACACCCCACTCGGCAGCCCACAACAGCACGGCGAAGACCGGGATTGCGGCAGTCAGGCTGTCAATGCGATCGAGCACCCCCCCATGCCCAGGCAGCAGATTGCTGCTGTCCTTGATACCGGAGCGACGCTTGAACATGCTCTCGGTCAGGTCACCGACCACCGAGGACATCACCAGCAACGCAGCGCCCAACAGGCCCAGCAGGATCTGACCAAAGCCCCAGTCGCGACTGATGCCGACACCCAGGGTAATCAACAGGCTGATCGCCAGGCCACCGTACACGCCTTCCCAACTCTTGCCCGGGCTGACCTGCGGAGCCAGCTTGCGCTTGCCGAATGCCCGGCCAGAGAAGTACGCACCGATGTCGGCGGCCCACACCAGCACCATGACCGACAGGATCAGCCAGTTTCCCAAGGGCCAGTGCTTGAGCAGCACCAGCCCTTGCCAGGCCGGTAGCAACACCAGCAGGCCGATCAACAACCGACAGGCAGCACTGGCCCACAGGTCGCTGCTGCGCGGGTAGGTAAGCACCAGCCAGGTGGCCAGCCCCCACCAGATCACGGCAGCGCCCAGCACCCAGGGCGCCAGTTCCGGAAGGATGTACAGCAGCATCAGCGCCCCCGCGACCACCGCTGCATAGGCAATGCGCAGCGGCTGGGCCATCAGCCCTGCAAGGCGCGCCCACTCCCAGGCACCGAGGGTCACTACGAAGCCGATGAACAGGGCGAAATCCCCGCCATTGAGCAGGAAGAAACCACCCAGCGCGACCGGCAGCAGGATCAGCGCAGTAATGATGCGTTGTTTAAGCATTAAGCACGAGCTCCAGCCTCGACCTGCTCGCTGGTCTTACCGAAGCGGCGCTGGCGCGAAGCGAAATCGGCCAGGGCATTGCGCATGGCCTCGTGTTTGAAGTCCGGCCAGTAGAGGTCGGAGAAGTACAACTCGGCATAGGCCAGCTGCCACAACAGGAAATTGCTGATGCGGTGCTCGCCACCGGTGCGAATGCACAGGTCCGGTAACGGCAGGTCGCCGGTTGCCAGGCAGGTCTGCAGCAGACCCGGGGTGATGTCTTCCGGGCGCAGGTGCCCGGCTTGCACTTCCCGCGCCAGCCGCTGGGCAGCCTGGGCGATGTCCCACTGACCACCGTAGTTGGCTGCTATCTGCAGAATGAAACGGTTGTTGCCAGCGGTCACTGCCTCGGCCTCGCGCATGGCGGCCTGCAGCTCAGGATGGAAACGCGAACGGTCGCCGATGATGCGCAGGCTGATGTTGTTCTCGTCAAGGCGCTTGGCCTCACGGCGCAGCGCCGAGAAGAACAGCTCCATCAGCGCACCGACCTCTTCGGCAGGGCGCTGCCAGTTCTCGCTGGAGAAGGCGAACAGGGTCAGTACCTCGACCCCGGACTTGGCACAGACTTCGATGACCGCGCGAACGGCATCCACACCCGCCTTGTGCCCGGCTACGCCGGGCAGCAGGCGTTTTTTCGCCCAGCGGTTGTTGCCATCCATGATGATCGCGACATGACGCGGCACCGAGGACGGCGCCGCTGGCTTGGTCTTTTCCATTAAAAAACCCCGGCCTTAGACGGCCATCAGGTCCTTTTCCTTGGCTTTGAAGGCAGCATCCACTTCGGCGACGAACTTGTCGGTCAGCTTCTGGATCTCGTCCGCGGCGCGACGCTCTTCGTCTTCGCTGATTTCCTTGTCCTTGGTCAGCTTTTTCAGGTCAGCCAGGGCGTCGCGGCGCACGTTGCGCACGGCTACCTTGGCATCCTCGGCAACACCGCTGGCCTGCTTGGTGTAGCCCTTGCGGGTTTCCTCGGTCAGGGCCGGCATCGGCACACGGATGGTGGTACCGGCGCTGGACGGGTTAAGGCCCAGATCGGAGGTGAGGATGGCCTTTTCGATGGCAGCGCTGAGGTTCTTGTCGTGAGCGACGATCTTCAGGGTGCGGGCATCTTCGACGGTGATCGCGGCGACCTGGTTCAGCGGCATTTCGCTACCCCAGGCGGTAACCTTGACGCTGTCCAGGATGCTTGGGTGAGCGCGACCGGTGCGGATTGCAGCCAGGTTGCGGGACAGGGCTTCGATGGACTTGCCCATGCGCTCCTGCGCGTCTTTCTTGATGTCGTTGATCATGCTTGGCCTTCCTCGATCAGTGTGCCTTCAGCGCCACCCACCACGATGTTCAGCAGGGCGCCAGGCTTGTTCATGTTGAATACCCGCAATGGCATCTTGTGGTCACGGCACAGGCAGATTGCGGTCAGGTCCATCACACCCAGCTTGCGATCCAGAACCTCATCGTAGGTCAGGTGATCGAATTTCTCGGCATGCGGGTCCTTGAATGGATCGGCAGTGTACACGCCATCGACCTTGGTCGCCTTCAGCACCACGTCAGCATCGATTTCGATGGCGCGCAGGCAGGCCGCGGAGTCGGTGGTGAAGAACGGGTTGCCGGTACCGGCGGAGAAAATTACCACATCCCCGGAGTTGAGGTGACGAATAGCTTTGCGGCGATCGTAATGATCGGTGACACCCACCATGGAAATGGCCGACATGACCAGGGCCGGGATGTTCGAGCGCTCCAGCGCATCGCGCATGGCCAGGCCGTTCATCACGGTAGCCAGCATCCCCATGTGGTCACCTGTGACGCGGTCCATGCCGGCTGCGCTGAGCGCGGCGCCGCGGAACAGGTTGCCACCACCGATAACCAGGCCGACCTGGACACCGATCCCTACCAGCTGGCCAACTTCAAGCGCCATGCGATCCAGCACTTTCGGGTCGATCCCGAAGTCTTCCGAGCCCATCAGGGCCTCGCCGCTAAGTTTGAGCAAAATGCGTTTATAGCGAGGTTGGCGACCACTCACCTGCTGAGCCATTGCGAGTCTCTCCTGCGGCGTACTTTTAGAAAATTCGTGCGGGCTGTTTGCAGCCTGCTAACTGTAGCGTGGCACCGCTTCGGTGCCAGCGAAGAGGGAGTCGTATAAACCCCTCCCCGTTTTGACAAAGAGGCTGCGCGCGTGAGCGGGCAGCCTCTTTGGGGCGACAGACGGGGCTGTCTTACTGCTTGGCAGCAGCGACCTGAGCGGCAACTTCAGCAGCGAAGTCGTCGACTGGCTTCTCGATGCCTTCGCCTACTTTGAAGTAGGTGAAGGAAACGATTTCAGCACCGGCTTTCTTGGCCAGCTCGCCAACCTTGATTTCCGGGTTCATGACGAAGGCTTGCTCTTTCAGCGAGGCTTCGGCCTTGAACTTGGTGATACGACCGTTGATCATGTTCTCAACGATGTTTTCCGGCTTGCCGGCGATCTTGTCGGCGTTCAGCTGCAGGAAGACATTCTTCTCGCGCTCGATGGCCTCGGCGGAGATTTCCGACGAATCCAGGAACTCAGGGTTCGAAGCTGCAACGTGCATGGCGATGTTCTTCGCCAGCTCCACGTCACCGCCTTTCAGAACGACGACAGCGCCGATCTTGTTGCCGTGCAGGTAGGCACCGACAACGTCACCCTCAACGCGCACCAGGCGACGGATGTTGACGTTCTCGCCGCACTTGGCAACCAGGGCTTCACGAGCAGCTTCACGCGAGGCGATCAGCGGAGCGGCGTCGGTCAGCTTCTGGGCGAAGGCTTCTTCGAGGCTTTCGGCCACGAAGTTCTTGAAGTCGTCTTGCAGGGCCAGGAAGTCGGTCTGCGAGTTCACTTCCAGCAGGACGGCGGAAGTACCGTCGGTCTTGACGGCGATAGCGCCTTCAGCAGCGACGTTGCCAGCCTTCTTGGCGGCCTTGATGGCGCCCGAGGCACGCATGTCGTCAATGGCTTTCTCGATGTCGCCGCCGGCCTTTTCCAGGGCCTTTTTGCAATCCATCATGCCTTCGCCGGTACGCTCGCGCAGTTCTTTTACCAGCGCTGCAGTAATTGCTGCCATTTCAAAATCCTCTTGGAAAGTTTTTCAACCATTCCACCCGTCAATCACGGGCGTTCAATTCTGCTAATCCGCTGTTTTCATTTCAGCAGGCCCATGATGCGGGGCCGATGCTGACAGCAGGATTTCAAGGTGGCAAAAAGGGGGCAAAGCCCCCTTTTTGCGTGCCAAGTAGACGCTAGCGCCTATTACTCAGCAGCAGGTGCAGCCGCTTCTTCAGCGTAAACTTCGGTGCCGCCGGCAACGTTGTTGCGGCCGCGGATGACTGCGTCAGCCATCGAAGTCATGTACAGCTCGATAGCGCGAATGGCGTCATCGTTACCTGGGATGATGTAGTCAACACCTTCCGGGCTGCTGTTGGTATCGACAACGCCGATGACCGGGATACCCAGTTTGTTGGCTTCGGTGATCGCGATGCGCTCGTGATCAACGTCGATAACGAACAGAGCGTCTGGCAGACCGCCCATGTCCTTGATGCCACCCAGGCTGCGATCCAGTTTTTCCAGGTCGCGGGAGCGCATCAGGGCTTCTTTCTTGGTCAGCTTGGCGAAAGTGCCGTCTTCGGCCTGGGTTTCCAGGTCGCGCAGACGCTTGATCGAAGCGCGGATGGTCTTGTAGTTGGTCAGCATGCCGCCCAACCAACGGTGGT
The DNA here is from genome assembly GCF_036961695.1 of Pseudomonas sp. CGJS7. NCBI lineage: Bacteria > Pseudomonadati > Pseudomonadota > Gammaproteobacteria > Pseudomonadales > Pseudomonadaceae > Pseudomonas > Pseudomonas sp. CGJS7. The sequence goes on from NZ_JBAMDI010000003.1 coordinate 7,530, forward strand.
CAACGTACGGCGAACCGCAACGAGCGGCTTGCTCGGCGACGATCTTGCCGGCGGAACGCTTGGTGCCGACGAACAGGATCTTGTTCTTGCCCTGGGCCAGGCGCTCTACGAACGACAGAGCGTCGTTGAACATTGGCAGGGTTTTTTCCAGGTTGACGATGTGGATCTTGTTACGCGCGCCGAAAATGTACTTGCCCATTTTCGGGTTCCAGTAACGGGTCTGGTGGCCGAAGTGCACACCGGCCTTCAGCATATCGCGCATGTTGACTTGGGACATGATAGTTCCTTGATAAGTCGGGTTGGGCCTCCACGTATCCCAATGACCAACCCGCGAATTCTGCAACTCGGGGCACCCAGGTCATCGTGTCGACACGTGTGTGGGTTAAGTGCTGACGGGGTCGTCCCCGAAAGCGGCGCATTTTATACCACAGACCGCGAGCGAACGGAACCCGGATACTGTTGCGTCTGTCAGCACTTTTTGCAGCACCCTGGCTTTCGCGCCAGAATGCGAGCTGTAGACAACAGCATGACCGCCTTTATCCCGACCGATCGGCGCCCTGCTCTGCTAGAATCCGGCCTTTCCCGTTTGTTCGCGCCGTGCACGGCGCCGTAGAGAGCCTGTAATGACCGTCACCATCAAGACCGCAGAAGACATCGAGAAGATGCGCATCGCTGGCCGCCTGGCCGCCGAAGTGCTGGAAATGATCGAAGAACACGTCAAGCCCGGTGTCACCACCGAAGAGCTCGACCGCCTGTGCCACGATTATATCGTCAACGTTCAGCAGGCCATCCCGGCACCGCTCAACTACAAGGGCTACCCGAAGTCGATCTGCACCTCGATCAACCATGTGGTCTGCCACGGCATCCCCAACGACAAGCCGCTCAAGGACGGTGACACGCTCAATATCGACGTCACCGTGATCAAGGACGGCTACCACGGCGACACCAGCCGCATGTTCCACGTCGGTAACGTGCCGGTCTGGGCCGAGCGCCTGTCCAAGGTCACCCAGGAATGCATGTACAAGGCCATCGAGCTGGTCAAGCCGGGCTGCCGCCTGGGCGACATCGGTGAAGTGATCCAGAAGCACGCGGAAAAGAACGGTTTCTCGGTGGTACGCGAGTTCTGCGGTCATGGCATCGGCAAGGTGTTCCACGAAGAGCCGCAGATCCTCCACTATGGCCGCGCTGGCACGGGCATGGAGCTGAAGGAAGGCATGACCTTCACCATCGAGCCGATGATCAACCAGGGCAAGGCCGACACCAAGGTGCTGGGCGACGGCTGGACCGCCATCACCAAGGACCGCAAGCTCTCGGCCCAGTGGGAACACACTTTGGTGGTGACCGCCACTGGCTACGAGATCTTCACCCTGCGCAAGGACGACACCATCCCGCGCACTTCGGCCTGACCGCACCCCGACAGGCCACCCCACGACAGGAACGTGACGCGATGCCCCAGGTGGACCCCGAGCTGTTCGACCGTGGCCAGTTCCAGGCGGAACTGGCCCTCAAGGCGAGCCCCATCGCCGCCTTCAAGAAAGCCATCCGCCTGGCCGGCGAGGTGCTCGACAAACGTTTTCGCGCCGGCAGCGACATCCGTCCGCTGATCGAGGCCCGCGCCTGGCTCGTCGACAATATCCTGCAACAGGCGTGGAACCAGTTCGACTGGGGCGACCAGAGCGGCATTGCCCTGGTTGCGGTGGGCGGCTACGGGCGCGGTGAACTGCACCCGCACTCGGACATCGACCTGCTGATTCTGCTGGGCGCTGCCGAGCACGAGCAGTACCGCGACGCCATCGAGCGCTTTCTGACCTTGCTGTGGGACATTGGCCTGGAAGTCGGCCAGAGCGTGCGCACCGTCGACGAGTGCGCCGAACAGGCCCGCGCCGACCTGACGGTGATCACCAACCTGATGGAAAGCCGCACCATCGCCGGTCCCGAGGCCTTGCGCCAGCGCATGCTGGAAGTCACCAGCACCGCGCACATGTGGCCGAGCAAGGAGTTCTTCCTGGCCAAGCGCGCCGAACTCAAGGCCCGCCACCACAAGTACAACGACACCGAGTACAACCTCGAACCCAACGTCAAGGGTTCGCCAGGTGGCCTGCGTGACATCCAGACGGTCCTGTGGGTGGCCCGCCGCCAGTACGGGACGCTCAACCTGCACGCACTGGCCGGCGAAGGCTTCTTGCTGGAAAGCGAGAATGAACTGCTGGCTTCGTCCCAGGACTTCCTCTGGAAAGTCCGTTACGCCCTGCACATGCTGGCCGGACGCGCCGAAGACCGCCTGCTGTTCGACCACCAGCGCAGCATCGCCACGCTGCTGGGCTACAGCGATGAAAACCCCAAGCGGGCGATCGAACAGTTCATGCAGCAGTACTACCGGGTGGTGATGAGCATCAGCCAGCTGTGCGACCTGATCATCCAGCACTTCGAAGAGGTTATCCTCGCCGATGAGGAAAGTGGCAGCACCCAGCCGCTGAATGCGCGGTTCCGCCTGCATGACGGCTATATCGAGGCCACCCACCCGAACGTGTTCAAACGCACGCCATTCGCCATGCTGGAAATCTTCGTGCTGATGGCCCAACACCCCGAGATCAAGGGCGTGCGTGCCGATACCGTGCGCCTGCTGCGCGAACACCGCCACCTGATCGACGACACGTTCCGCACCGACATCCGCAATACCAGCCTGTTCATCGAGCTGTTCAAGTGCGAAATCGGCATCCACCGCAACCTGCGCCGGATGAACCGCTACGGCATTCTTGGCCGTTACCTGCCAGAGTTCGGCCTGATCGTCGGGCAGATGCAGCATGACCTGTTCCACATCTATACGGTCGACGCGCATACCCTCAACCTCATCAAGCACCTGCGCAAGCTGCAATACACGCCGGTGTCCGAGAAATTCCCGCTGGCCAGCAAGCTCATGGGGCGCCTGCCCAAACCCGAGCTGATCTACCTGGCCGGGCTGTACCACGACATCGGCAAGGGTCGCCAGGGCGACCACTCGGAAATCGGTGCAGTGGACGCGCAGAAGTTCTGCGAACGGCACCAGTTGCCGGCCTGGGACAGCCGCCTGATCGTCTGGCTGGTGCAGAACCACCTGGTGATGTCGACCACCGCTCAGCGCAAGGACTTGTCCGACCCGCAGGTGATCAACGACTTTGCCCTGCACGTGGGCGACGAGACGCGCCTTGACTACCTGTACGTACTGACCGTGGCCGACATCAACGCCACCAACCCGAGCCTTTGGAACTCGTGGCGGGCCAGCCTTCTGCGCCAGCTGTACACCGAGACCAAGCGTGCCCTGCGCCGCGGCCTGGAAAACCCGCTGGACCGCGAAGAGCAGATTCGCCAGACCCAGTCGTCAGCGCTGGACATCCTGGTGCGCGAGGGCACCGACCCGGACGACGTCGAGCAGCTATGGGCGCAACTGGGCGATGACTATTTCCTCAAGCACACCGCCGCCGACGTCGCCTGGCACACGGATGCGATCCTGCAGCAACCGGCCGATGGCGGGCCGCTGGTGCTGATCAAGGAAACCACCCAGCGCGAGTTCGAAGGCGGCACGCAGATCTTCATCTATGCCCCCGACCAGCACGATTTCTTCGCCGTGACGGTGGCGGCCATGTCGCAGTTGAACCTGAACATCCACGACGCACGGATCATCACGTCGAGCAGCCAGTTCACCCTCGACACCTACATTGTGCTGGACAACGACGGTGGCTCGATCGGCGACAACCCGCAGCGGGTCAAGCAGATTCGCGATGGCCTGACCGAAGCGCTGCGCAACCCCGAGGACTACCCGACCATCATCCAGCGCCGGGTACCGCGGCAGCTCAAGCACTTCGACTTCCCGCCGCAAGTGACCATCCTCAACGATGCCCAGCGGCCGGTGACCATCCTCGAAATCACCGCACCAGACCGCCCGGGCCTGCTGGCCCGGCTGGGGCGGATCTTCCTGGAGTTCGACCTGTCACTGCAAAACGCCAAGATCGCCACCCTCGGCGAGCGGGTAGAAGACGTGTTCTTCATTACCGATGCCGACAACCAGCCGCTGTCAGACCCGCAGCTGTGCAGCCGCCTGCAGGAAGCCATCGTGCAGCAACTGCAGGCCGGCCAAGGTAGCGACACCAGCCAGACCCGCGTGACCTTTTAACGATTAGACGATTGACGAGACCTTGCGCCGATGAACCATGCCTTGACCCAGCTTCAGCCCTATCCGTTCGAAAAGCTTCGCGCCCTGCTGGGCAGCGTGAAGCCTGCGGCGGACAAACGCGCCATCGCTCTGTCGATTGGTGAGCCGAAGCACGAATCGCCGGCGTTCGTCGCCCAGGCCATGGCCGACAACCTCGACAAGCTGGCGGTTTACCCCAGCACCCTCGGTTTGCCAGCCCTGCGCCAGGCCATCGGCCAGTGGTGCGAACGACGCTTTGGCGTGCCCGCCGGCTGGCTGGACGCCGACCGCCACATCCTCCCGGTCAACGGCACCCGTGAAGCGCTGTTCGCCTTCACCCAGGCCGTGGTCAACCGCGCCGATGACGGCCTGGTGATCAGCCCCAACCCGTTCTACCAGATCTACGAAGGCGCAGCGTTTCTGGCCGGCGCCACCCCGCACTACCTGCCCTGCCTGGAAAACAACGGTTTCAACCCGGACTTCGACGCCATACCGGCCGAGGTGTGGAAGCGTTGCCAGATCCTGTTCCTGTGCTCGCCGGGCAACCCTACCGGCGCGCTGGTGCCGATGAACACCCTGAAGAAGCTGATTGCCCTGGCTGACGAACACGACTTCGTGATCGCCGCCGACGAGTGCTACAGCGAGCTGTACTTCGACGAGGATGCGCCTCCGCCAGGCCTGCTGTCGGCATGCGCCGAGCTTGGCCGTAGCGATTTTGCGCGCTGCGTGGTGTTCCACAGCCTGTCCAAGCGCTCCAACCTGCCTGGGCTGCGCTCGGGCTTCGTCGCGGGCGATGCCCGGATCATCAAGCCGTTTCTTCTGTACCGCACCTACCACGGCTGCGCGATGCCGGTGCAAACCCAGCTGGCCAGCATCGCCGCCTGGCAGGACGAGGCGCATGTGCGCGAGAACCGCGATCAATACCGGGCCAAGTACGATGCCGTGCTGGATATTCTGCAGCCGGTACTGGATGTGCAGCGCCCGGACGGCAGTTTCTACCTGTGGGCCAAGGTACCGGGCGACGATGCCGAGTTCACCCGCGGCCTGTTCGAAGCCCAGCATGTGACCGTGGTACCGGGGTCGTACCTGTCGCGTGAAGTGGATGGGGTGAACCCGGGTGCCGGGCGCGTGCGCATGGCACTGGTTGCACCGCTGGCCGAATGCATCGAAGCGGCGGAGCGCATTCGCGCCTTCCTGCAAAACCGCTAATCAACCCCTTCGCGGGCACGCCCGCGAAGGGCCTTGATAGGGTCTACTTGACTGAACCTAGGTTCGCCTCACTCATATCCAGCTCACCCAGTACTTGCCGCACCACCTCATCGCCCACCAGGTGCTGACGATGCAGGTTGTACAGCTCCAGCCGCTGGGCCCTCAGGGCACGCAAGCGTAAACGCCGCTCCAGCAAGTCCATCTGTGCGGCCAGGGCCTTGGCTTCGGCACTGTCGTCGTAGCTTTCCAGCTCATCCCGGTATTCAGCCATCAAGCGCGCCTTCAGCTCGGTCGCCAAGGTTGCCTGCGCAGCATCCTGCGGTGCGTTGCTGTCGATCACCTCTTCTGCCTCCAAGGCATGAATCGCCGCCTCGGCTGTGCGCCGCCAGGCTTCCTGTACCTCTTGGTGCAAGCGCTCGTCAGGGCTCTTGGTCACCCCTCGCAGTAACAGCGGCAGGGCAAGGCAGGCACTGATCAACGACAGCAGAATTACCCCTGCAGCAATGAAGATAAGCAGGTCACGCTCCGGGAAAGCTGTATCAGCCCCTATCAGCAACGGGATCGACATGACACCCGCCAGGGTGACAGCGCCGCGCACACCACCCAAGGTCAGCAACCAGCAGGAACGCGCCGTAGGCATCAGCACCAGTGCCGGCTTGCCGCGCCAGCGACGTACCACACCGATCGAGCGCCAGATACTCTGGACCCAGATGAACCGCAACAGAATCAGTGCGGCAAAGATCGCCACCACGTCCAGGCAGCGGTAGGCCAATGTCGGCCAGAGGGTCGCTTCGTGGCTGACCACAGCCTTGATGATGTCTGGCAACTGCAAGCCCAACAACAGGAAGATCAGGCCATTGAAGGCAAACTCCAGCAACGACCAGACACTACGATTGAGCAGGCGGGTACTGGTCTGACGCGGCAGCAGGTCGAGCCAGCTCTGCATCATGCCGGCCGCGACCGCCGAGAGAATACCCGAAACGCCCAGGCGCTCGGCCAGCACGTAGGCTGCGAACGGCAGCAGCAACATGAACACCACATGGGTAGCTGGATCGTCCCAGCCCCGGGTGATCATCCACATGCGCAGGCGACCGATCAACCAGCTCAGTACCACACCCACCGCAAGGCCGCCCAGTGCGACCAACACAAAGCTGAAGCTGGCGTCAGCCAACGAAAACACTCCGGTGATCGCCGCCGCCAAGGCGAACTTGAAGGTTACCAGGCCCGACGCATCGTTCATCAGCGCCTCGCCCTGCAGCATGTGCATCAGGGGAGTGGGCAGGCGGTCCTGGGCAATGGCCGAAACGGCCACGGCGTCGGTCGGCGAAAGCACTGCGGCCAGGGCGAAGGCCACCGGCAACGGGATGCTCGGCAGCAACCAGTGGATGAAGTAACCGGCGCCGACCACGGTGAACAACACCAGCCCCACGGCCAGCGCCACTACCGGGCCACGAATGCGCCATAACTCACGCTTGGGGATGCGCCAGCCGTCGGCGAACAGCAGCGGAGGCAGGAACAGGAACAGGAACAATTCGGGGTCAAGGGCTACATGCAGGCCCAGCGTCGGCCACGCCAGCAAGGCACCGGCGGCAATCTGTACCAGCGGCAATGGCAGCGGGATCACACGGCCGACCAGCTTCGACAGGCTGACCAGCGTCAGCAGGATGAGAACGGTGTAGGCGGACTGCATCCGGGAAAGCTTCCTTTGTGAACCAGAAACGATAGCAAGGCGAAACATCGCCATTGGAACAATATGTTAGCGGCGACCGACGGTTCGGGGCCGCTGCACGATAGTCGCAGGTGACGGGGGAATATGTAACATGATGATACCCAGCAGATGCGACCGGAGCTTGCGAGTCGCGTGCCCCGTTATTGAAGACTTGAACTACAGCGATCCCGTCGTATAATCGCCATTAACGAATAACGTTAAGCATTCAGGCTCATGATTCGAAGCTTTAGCTGTGCCGACACGGAAGCGCTCTTCACAACGGGAAAGACACGGCGTTGGTCAGATATCAAGTCAGTCGCGGAGCGCAAGCTGGCCATGCTCGATGCCGCAACAGAGTTGCGAGACCTTAGGTCGCCACCTGGCAATCGCCTCGAGTCACTGAGCGGCAACCGCGCCGGCCAACACAGTATCCGTGTAAATGACCAATGGCGGGTTTGCTTCACCTGGACAGAACACGGGCCAGTTAACGTTGAAATTGTCGATTACCACTGAGGTGCATCATGCTCAAGAACGGTATGCGTCCAATCCATCCGGGTGAAATCCTGCGGGAGGAGTTCCAGAAGGAAATGGGCTTCAGCGCCGCGGCTCTGGCCAGGGCGTTGGGTGTAGCAACGCCAACCGTCAACAACATCCTGCGCGAACGGGGCGGTGTTTCCGCCGACATGGCACTGCGCCTGTCCATCTGCCTGGACACCACTCCTGAGTTCTGGCTCAACCTGCAGACGGCCTTCGATCTGCGCACAGCCGAACAGCAACACGGCGATGAGATCATCGGGTCGGTCCAGCGTCTGGTCGCTTGAACACATCCTGATCAATAAACAGGGGCGCCACGGGCGTGGCGCCGCGAGGATCGTTCCCGCATAATCGCGCGACTGACATCGAAAAACGGAGAGATTGGGGCGACTTGTAACCCCAATGTACACAATGACCTACACGCTCTACGGCATCAAAGCCTGTGACACCATGAAAAAGGCGCGTACCTGGCTCGAAGACAAAGCCATCGCCTACGAATTCCACGATTACAAAACCCAAGGCATCGACCGCGACAGCCTGAACCGCTGGTGCGACGAGCACGGCTGGGAAGTCATCCTCAACCGTGCCGGCACCACCTTCCGCAAGCTGGACGACGCCAGCAAGGCAGACCTCGACCAGGCCAAGGCCGTCGAGCTGATGCTGGCCCAGCCGTCGATGATCAAACGCCCGGTGCTCGACCTTGGCGCGCGTACCCTGGTTGGCTTCAAGCCCGACCTGTACGCCGCTGCCCTGGCCTGAGCCCCTACCCTATTTCGCACGAGGTAATCACATGTCCAATACCCTGTTCAGCCTGGCCTTTGGTGTCGGCTCCCAGAACCGCCAGGGCGCCTGGCTGGAAGTGTTCTACGCACAACCACTGCTCAATCCGAGCGCCGAACTGGTTGCTGCAGTCGCCCCTGTTCTCGGTTACGAAGGTGGCAACCAGGCCATCGCCTTCAGCAACGCCCAGGCCGCACAACTGGCCGAAGCCGTGAAGGGCGTGGACGCCGCGCAGGCCGCCCTGCTGACCCGTCTGGCAGAGAGCCACAAGCCGCTGGTCGCCACCCTGCTGGCCGAAGACGCCGCACTGAGCTCGACCCCAGAGGCCTACCTCAAGCTGCACCTGCTGTCGCACCGCCTGGTCAAGCCGCATGGCGTAAGCCTGGCCGGCATCTTCCCGCTGCTGCCGAACGTGGCCTGGACCAACCAGGGCGCGGTCGACCTGGGCGAACTGGCCGAGCTGCAACTGGAAGCACGCCTGAAGGGCGAGCTGCTGGAAGTGTTCTCGGTGGACAAGTTCCCGAAAATGACCGATTACGTGGTCCCGGCCGGCGTGCGCATCGCCGACACCGCCCGTGTGCGCCTGGGCGCCTACATTGGCGAAGGCACCACCATCATGCACGAAGGCTTCGTCAACTTTAACGCGGGTACCGAAGGCCCGGGCATGATCGAAGGCCGCGTTTCCGCTGGCGTATTCGTCGGCAAGGGCTCGGACCTGGGCGGCGGCTGCTCGACCATGGGCACCCTGTCCGGTGGCGGCAACATCGTCATCAAAGTCGGCGAGGGCTGCCTGATCGGCGCCAACGCAGGTATCGGTATTCCGCTGGGCGACCGCAACACCGTCGAAGCCGGCCTGTACATCACCGCAGGCACCAAGGTGAACCTGCTGGACGAGAACAACGAACTGGTCAAAGTGGTCAAGGCCCGCGACCTGGCCGGCCAGACCGACCTGCTGTTCCGCCGCAACTCGCTGAACGGCGCGGTAGAGTGCAAGACCCACAAGTCGGCCATCGAGCTGAACGAAGCGCTGCACGCTCACAACTGAGAACCCTGCGGGGTTTGAGGTGTTAAGATCGGGTCTGGCGCCAATGCACCAGACCCGATTTTCATTCCAGGCCTCGCAAACATGTTCCAGCCCTCTCCCTGGCGTGCCGACTTTCCCGCCATCGCCGCCCTGCAACGGCAGCACCAGACCTATCTGGACAGCGCCGCCACCACCCAGAAGCCGCAAGCCTTGCTCGATGCCCTGAGCCATTACTACGGCCATGGCGCGGCCAACGTGCACCGTGCCCAGCATTTGCCAGGTGCGCTGGCGACCCAGGCCTTCGAAACCAGCCGCGACAAGGTCGCCGCCTGGCTCAATGCGGCAGACTCGCGGCAGATCGTGTTCACCCACGGCGCCACTTCGGCACTGAACCTGCTGGCCTATGGCCTGGAGCACCGCCTCGAAGCCGGTGACGAAATTGCCGTCAGTGCCCTGGAGCATCATGCCAACCTGCTGCCCTGGCAACAGCTGGCGCACCGGCGCAACCTGCGCCTGGTGGTGCTGCCACTGGACGCCCATGGTCGTATCGACCAGGACCAGGCACTGCAACTGATCGGCCCGCGCACCCGAGTGCTCGCCATCAGCCAGCTGTCCAACGTGCTGGGTACCTGGCAACCGCTGCCAGCGCTGCTGGCCCATGCCCGCGCCCAAGGCGCGCTGACGGTGGTCGATGGTGCCCAGGGCGTGGTGCATGGTCGCCAGGACATGCAGCAACTGGGCTGCGACTTCTATGTGTTTTCCAGCCACAAGCTGTACGGTCCGGACGGCGTCGGCGTGCTCTATGGCCGCGCCCAGGCCCTGGAGCTGTTGCGCCACTGGCAGTTCGGTGGCGAGATGGTGCAGCTGGCCGAGTACCACAGCGCCAGCTTCCGTCCCGCGCCCCTGGGCTTCGAAGCGGGTACGCCGCCGATTGCCGGGGTGATCGGCCTGGGTGCGACACTGGACTATCTGGCCAGCCTCGATGCCCATGCGGTCGCAGCACATGAAGCCAGCCTGCACCAGCACCTGCTGCGTGGCCTGGGCGACCGCGAGGGCGTGCGGGTGTTGGGCGCACCGCAGACGGCCCTGGCCAGTTTCGTCATTGAGGGCGTGCACAACGCCGATATCGCTCACCTGCTGACTGAACAGGGCATTGCCGTGCGTGCCGGTCACCACTGCGCCATGCCACTGCTGAAGGGGCTGGGGCTGGAAGGCGCGATACGGGTATCGCTGGGTTTGTACAACGACAGCGATGACGTGCAGCGTTTCTTCGACGCGCTGGACCAAGGCCTGGAGCTGTTGCGATGAGCCTGCCGGAACAGGCGCACCAAGCGCTGGAAGCGTTTCAACAGGGCAAAGGCTGGGAACAGCGTGCGCGGCTGCTGATGCAGTGGGGTGACCGCCTGGAGCCGCTGGCTGATGCCGAAAAGACCGAGGCCAACCGGGTGCATGGCTGCGAGAGCCTGGTGTGGCTGGTGGCCGAGCAGATCGAGGGCGTGTGGCGGTTCAAGGCCAGCAGCGATGCCCGCTTGTTGCGTGGGCTGCTGGCGCTGTTGCTGGTGCGGGTGCAGGGACTGGCCAGTGAGGAGCTGGCCGGGATTGATCTGCGCGAGTGGTTTACCCAGCTCGGGCTGGAACGCCAACTGTCGCCGTCGCGCAGCAATGGGCTGCATGCGGTGTTGCAGCGGATGGCGGAGTTGGCGTCCAACCACTGAATCGGCGCCGGTTTCTTCGCGGGCCTGCCCGCTCCCACAGATACGGCATCATGCTTGATAGAGATGCAGTATCTGTGTGAGCGGGCAGGCCCGCGAAGAAACCCACGCGGTCTTATTCAGGCTTGACCCGTTCCGACGGCCGGCGCGCTCCAGCCACCAGTTTTTCTATCGCCTTGCTCGCCGCTACCATGCCAAAGGTCGCGGTCACCATCATCACCGCACCAAAGCCACCCGAGCAGTCCAGCCGCACGCCCTCACCCACGAAGCTTTTCTGCAGGCAAACGCTGCCGTCGCCCTTGGGGTAACGCAGCTGTTCACTGGAGAACACGCACGGCACGCCATAGTTGCGGCTGACATTACGCGAGAAGTTGTAGTCGCGGCGCAAGGTGGAACGCACCCGCGAAGCCAATGGGTCATTGAAGGTCTTGTTCAGGTCGGCGATCTGGATCTGCGTCGGATCGATCTGCCCACCCGCGCCACCGGTAGTAACAATGGCAATCTTGCGTCGCCGACACCAGGCGATCAGCGCCGCCTTGGCCATGACGCTGTCGATGCAGTCGATCACGCAGTCGAGGTGCTCGGTGATGTACTCGGCCATGGTCTCGCGGGTGACGAAGTCGGCCACCGCATGCACCGTGCACGCCGGGTTGATCGCCCGCAGGCGCTCGGCCATGACCTCGACCTTGGGCCGCCCCACCTGCCCTTCCAGCGCATGGGCCTGGCGGTTGGTGTTGCTGACGCAGACATCGTCCAGGTCGAACAGGGTGATCTCGCCCACGCCGCTGCGTGCCAGTGCTTCGGCCACCCACGAGCCCACCCCGCCAATACCGACCACAGCCACATGGGCCTGGCCCAGACGTTGCAGCCCCTGGTCGCCATACAACCGGGCAACGCCGGCAAAGCGTGGATCTTCTGTGCTCATGTTCATACCCCAAAAAACCGGCGCGCATTATATGCCAGTGAGCCCTTGGCCTGCATCGTTAGGAAAGAGACTGCCAACCCTGCTTTAATGTCCTATCACTTCCACATGAATGGACGACGATGTCTTCACGTAAATTCGGCCTGAACCTGGTAGTGGTGCTGGCCATCGCCGCACTGTTCACCGGGTTCTGGGCACTGATCAACCGCCCGGTCTCCGCCCCCGCCTGGCCAGAACAGATCTCTGGCTTTTCGTATTCGCCGTTCCGCCTGGGCGAAAGCCCACAGAAGGGTCAGTACCCCACTGACGACGAAATGCGCCAGGACCTGGAGCAACTGAGCAAACTGACCGACAGCATCCGTATCTATACCGTGGAAGGCACCCAGGCCGACATCCCGCGCCTGGCCGAGGAGTTCGGCCTGCGGGTGACGCTGGGGATATGGATCAGCCCGGACCTGGAGCGCAACGAGCGCGAAATCGCCACGGCCATCCAGCTGGCCAACACGTCGCGCAGTGTGGTGCGGGTAGTGGTCGGCAACGAAGCGCTGTTCCGTGAAGAGGTCACACCGGAAAACCTGATCAAATACCTGGACCGGGTACGCGCAGCCGTGAAGGTGCCCGTGACCACCAGTGAACAATGGCACATCTGGAAGGAACATCCTGAGCTGGCCAGGCACGTCGACCTGATTGCCGCGCACATCCTGCCCTACTGGGAGTTCGTGCCGATGAAGGATTCGGTCGAGTTCGTCCTCGACCGCGCCCGTGAACTGAAGCACCAGTTCCCGCGCAAACCCCTGCTGCTGTCGGAAGTCGGCTGGCCGAGCAACGGCCGCATGCGCGGTGGTGCCGATGCCACACAGGCCGACCAGGCCATCTACTTGCGCACCCTGGTCAACACCCTCAACCGCCGTGGCTACAACTACTTTGTCATTGAAGCCTATGACCAACCCTGGAAGGCCAGCGACGAAGGTTCGGTAGGCGCCTACTGGGGCGTCTACAACGCCGAGCGCCAGCAGAAGTTCAACTTCGACGGCCCCGTGGTGGCGATCCCGCAGTGGCGGGCCCTGGCAGTGGCGTCGGTGGTGCTGGCAATGATCGCCTTGATGGTGCTGTTCATCGATGGCTCGGCCCTGCGCCAGCGTGGCCGTACCTTCCTGACGTTCATCACCTTCCTGTGCGGGTCGGTACTGGTGTGGATCGCCTACGACTACAGCCAGCAATACAGCACCTGGTTCAGCCTGACCGTGGGCGTGCTGCTGGCCCTCGGCGCGCTGGGCGTGTTCATCGTGCTGCTCACCGAGGCCCACGAACTGGCCGAGGCGGTCTGGATACACAAGCGCCGCCGCGAGTTCCTGCCCGTGCAGGCCGACACTGCCTACCGGCCCAAGGTGTCGGTGCATGTGCCGTGCTACAACGAGCCACCTGAGATGGTGAAACAGACCCTGGACGCCTTGGCCGCCCTGGACTACCCCGACTACGAAGTGCTGGTGATCGACAACAACACCAAGGACCCGGCCGTTTGGGAGCCGCTCAAGGCCCACTGCGAGAAGCTTGGCGAGCGCTTCAAGTTCTTCCACGTCGCGCCACTGGCCGGCTTCAAGGGTGGCGCGCTGAATTACCTGATCCCGCACACGGCAAAGGACGCCGAAGTGATCGCGGTAATCGACTCGGACTACTGCGTCGACCGCAACTGGCTCAAGCACATGGTGCCGCACTTCGCCGACCCGAAAATTGCCGTGGTGCAGTCACCGCAGGATTACCGCGACCAGCACGAAAGCGCCTTCAAGAAGCTGTGCTACAGCGAATACAAGGGCTTCTTCCACATCGGTATGGTCACCCGCAACGACCGTGACGCGATCATCCAGCACGGCACCATGACCATGACCCGGCGCAGTGTGCTGGAAGAACTGGGCTGGGCCGAGTGGTGCATCTGCGAGGACGCCGAACTGGGCCTGCGCGTGTTCGAGAAAGGCCTGTCCGCCGCCTACGCCCACAACAGCTACGGCAAGGGCCTGATGCCCGACACCTTCATTGACTTCAAGAAACAACGCTTCCGCTGGGCCTACGGCGCCATCCAGATCATCAAGCACCACGCCGGCGCGCTGCTGCGCGGCAAAGGCAGCGAGCTGACCCGTGGCCAGCGCTACCACTTCCTGGCCGGCTGGCTACCGTGGATCGCCGATGGCATGAACATCTTCTTCACCATCGGCGCGCTGTTGTGGTCAGCGGCGATGATCATCGTGCCGCATCGGGTCGATCCGCCCCTGATGATCTTCGCCATCCCGCCGCTGGCGCTGTTCTTCTTCAAGGTCGGCAAGATCATCTTCCTGTACCGCCGAGCGGTGGGGGTGAACCTCAAGGATGCCTTCGCAGCTGCGCTGGCCGGGCTGGCACTGTCGCACACCATCGCCAAGGCGGTACTGTATGGTTTCTTCACCAGCAGCATGCCGTTCTTCCGCACGCCGAAGAACGCTGACAGCCATGGGTTGCTGGTGGCGATTTCCGAAGCCCGTGAAGAGCTGTTCATCATGGTGCTGCTGTGGGGCGCGGCGTTGGGTATCTACCTGGTGCAGGGGCTGCCGAGTTCGGACATGCGCTTCTGGGTGGCGATGTTGCTGGTGCAGTCGTTGCCTTATGTGGCAGCGCTGGTGATGGCGTTCCTGTCGTCGCTGCCCAAGCCCGCAGAAAAGGCTGCCGAAGCGCAGCAGGCTTGAAGTTGCCTGGGCTGACCTGTGCAGCCCATTCGCGGGCACGCCCGCTCCCACGTGCTTGGCACAGGCGTTCAGAGCTGTGCAGTACCTGTGGGAGCGGGCGTGCCCGCGAATGGGCCGTGCTGCCCGAAACCATTTGATATAAGATAACGCCCCTCAGATTTCCCCGCCTTGCCTTGCCCCGGAGTCCCCCATGACGGCCCCTGCCGAGCTCTCGCCTACCCTTCAACTGGCCTGCGACCTGATCCGTCGCCCCTCGGTCACCCCCGTCGACGCCGATTGCCAGGCGCAGATGATGAACCGTCTGGGCGCCGTCGGTTTCCAGCTGGAGCCGATGCGCATTGAAGACGTCGACAACTTCTGGGCCACCCACGGCAGCCAGGACGGCCCGGTACTGTGTTTTGCCGGCCACACCGACGTGGTGCCTACCGGCCCGGTCCAGCAATGGCAGCATGAACCGTTCGAGGCGCTGATCGACGCCGACGGCATGCTCTGCGGCCGTGGCGCCGCCGACATGAAGGGCAGCCTGGCGTCCATGGTGATCGCCAGCGAGCGCTTCGTGCAGGACTACCCGAACCACCGCGGCAAGGTCGCGTTTCTGATCACCAGCGACGAGGAAGGCCCCGCCCACCACGGCACCAAAGCGGTGGTCGAGCGCCTGAAAGCGCGCAACGAGCGCCTGGACTGGTGCATCGTCGGCGAACCGTCCAGCACCACCTTGCTGGGTGACGTGGTCAAGAACGGTCGCCGCGGTTCGCTGGGCGCCAAGCTGACCATACGCGGCAAACAGGGCCATGTGGCCTACCCGCACCTGGCGCGCAACCCGATCCATCTGGCCGCCCCGGCCCTGGCGGAACTGGCTGCCGAGCACTGGGACGAAGGCAATGCGTTCTTCCCGCCAACCAGCTTCCAGATCTCCAACCTCAATTCCGGCACCGGCGCCACCAACGTGGTCCCGGGCGAGCTGACCGCGCTGTTCAACTTCCGCTTCTCTACCGAGTCCACCGTCGAAGGCCTGCAGGCCCGAGTGTCGGCGATTCTCGACAAGCATGAACTGGACTGGTCGGTCGACTGGGCACTGTCGGGCCTGCCGTTCCTGACCGAACCAGGCGAGCTGCTCGACGCCGTGGCGGCCAGCATCAAGGGCGTCACCGGTCGCGATACCCAGCCCTCCACCAGCGGCGGTACCTCCGATGGCCGCTTCATCGCAACCATGGGCACCCAGGTGGTCGAACTCGGCCCGGTCAACGCCACCATCCACCAGGTTGACGAGCGGATCCTGGCCAGCGACCTCGATCTGCTGACCGAAATCTACTACCAGACCCTGGTCCGGTTGCTCGCCTGATGCTTGCCTGCCCGCTTTGCCAGGCGCCGCTGAGCCGGCTCGACAATGGAGTGGTGTGCCCGGCCGGCCACCGCTTCGACCGCGCCCGCCAGGGTTACCTGAACCTGCTGCCGGTGCAGCACAAGAACAGCCGCGACCCCGGTGACAACCAGGCGATGGTCGAGGCACGCCGCGACTTTCTCGACGCCGGCCATTACGCGCCAGTCGCCCGCCGCCTGGCCGAGCTGGCCGCCGAACGCCAGCCTGGCGCCTGGCTGGACATCGGCTGCGGCGAGGGTTACTACACCGCACAGATCGCCCAGGCCTTGCCGGCCGCCGACGGCTATGCGCTGGACATCTCCCGTGAAGCGGTCAAGCGTGCCTGCCGCCGAGCACCGGCGGTCACCTGGATGGTCGCCAGCATGGCCCGCGTGCCGCTGACCGACGCCAGCTGCCAGTTCATCGCCAGCGTTTTCAGCCCGCTGGACTGGGCCGAGGCCAAGCGCTTGCTCAGCCCCGGCGGCGGCCTGATGCGGGTCGGCCCGACCAGCGGCCACCTGATGGAACTGCGTGAAGTGCTCTACGATGAAGTACGCCCTTACGCCGACGACAAGCACCTGGCCCTGGTCCCTGAAGGCATGGCCCACGCCCACAGCGAAACCCTCGAGTTCCGCCTGAGCCTGGCCGCGCCCAAGGCCCGCGCCGACCTGCTGGCCATGACCCCACACGGCTGGCGCGCCAGCGCCGAAAAACGTGCCCGGGTGATCGACCAGCCCGAGCCGTTCGAGGTCACGGTTTCCATGCGTTATGACTATTTCGTGCGCCAAGACTGAGCACACCCGGAGCCCTTATGCGTCAACCTGATATCGAGATCTACCTAAAGGACGCCGACGTCGACCACAAGCAGATTGCCGAGTGGCTCGCCCAGGCAATCGGCCCGTGCACCGAGTGGAAGCAGAAAGGCCATACCTTCAAATGCCAGGCCGGTAACATTCCGGTCACTTGGTTACCCAAGGCTGTAGGGAAATGGAACAGCCTGTACCTGGAAAGCGACCAGACGCCGTGGGCCGATGACGTTGCCTGCGCCCGCGCCGCATTTGCCGCGCTGGGTGTGGAAGTGCGCTGCGCGCCGGGGGGCTGGGTCGAGGAAGACGGGGAAGAAGATGCTGACCGCTGGGTCCGCATCAGCGCCGACGGTGAAGAGGAAATCACCTGGCGTACATCATGAAACGGCAGGCTTGCTCGTTTCTGTAGGAGCGGGCTTACCCGCGAACACGGGCTATGCCCGTGGCAGCCACCGTGGTGGCTGCTTCGCGGGCAAGCCCGCTCCTACGGCTTGAAACCAGAGGCTCAGAGGCCCACTACGTCTTCGGCTTGCAGGCCTTTCTGGCCCTGCACGCAGGCGTACTCCACCCGCTGCCCTTCGACCAGGGTACGATGCCCCTCACCGCGAATCGCCCGATAGTGGACGAACACATCCGCACCACCTTCGCGCTGAATGAAGCCATAACCCTTGGCATCGTTGAACCACTTTACATTCCCAGTCTCACGAGACGACATCTGAACTACTCCGGATTTTTATTGTGAAGATCGCCTTGCAGGCACGAGGTCACCTGCCCCGTGCCAACGCCGCTTGCCGAAATATCCTGCAAGTGGCAGGCCGAGTATATGACACAGAACAAAAAAAATTGATGACGGTCCCGTCGTTGGCCGAATTTTGCTGAACTTACGCCGATACGGCAGACTAAATAGCAGAATACTCACCTGAAAATCACACCCAGGGCACACACCCCATGACCCGTTCCCCCCTGCACCGCCTGATATTCGGCGGCCTGCGTCGCCTGTTGTACCTGTGGGTGCGCTCCGAGACCATCAACCAGTCTTCCATGACCCTCAACCTCGACCGCAGCCGGCCGGTGTTCTATGCGTTGCCCTCGCCCGCGCTCACCGACCTGGCCGTGCTCGACCACGAGTGCACCAAGGCGGGGCTGCCGCGCCCGGTGCTGCCGGTAGCCGTCGGCCCACTGCAGGAACCCGCCGCGTTCTTCTACCTGACCCCCGACCCGGACTGGCTCGGCCGCCAGGACAAAAGCGGCGCCCCGCCCACGCTCGAGCGCCTGGTGGCTGCCGTCAGCCAGCATGCCGAAGAAGATGCGCAGATCATTCCTGTCAGCGTGTTCTGGGGCCAGACCCCGGCCAGCGAGTCCAGCCCCTGGAAGCTGCTGTTCGCCGACAGCTGGGCGGTAACCGGGCGCCTGCGCCGGTTGCTGACCGTACTGATCCTGGGGCGCAAGACCCGGGTACAGTTCTCCGCGCCAATCCACCTGCGCGAACTGGTGCAGCACAACAAAGGCCACGAGCGCACCGTGCGCATGGCCCAGCGCCTGATGCGCGTGCACTTTCGCAACCTCAAGACTGCCGTCATCGGCCCGGACATCTCGCACCGACGCACCCTGGTCAAAGGCCTGGTCCATGCCCCGCAAGTGCGCCAGGCGATTGCCGACGAAGCGCAGCGCGAGAACCTGCCGCCGGCCAAAGCCGAGGCCCAGGCACTGCGCTATGGCAACGAGATAGCCTCGGACTACACCTATACCGCCATCCGCTTCCTCGAAGTGGTGCTCAGCTGGTTCTGGAACAAGATCTACGACGGCATCAAGGTCAACCACATCGAACAGGTGCAGGGTATCGCCCCTGGCCATGAAGTGATCTACGTGCCATGCCACCGCAGCCACATCGACTACCTGCTGCTGTCGTACCTGCTGTTCCGCAACGGCCTCACCCCGCCGCACGTGGCTGCGGGCATCAACCTCAACATGCCGGTGGTCGGTAACCTGCTACGCCGTGGTGGCGCCTTCTTCATGCGCCGCACGTTCAAGGGCAACCCGCTTTACACGGCAGTGTTCAACGAGTACCTGCACACCCTGTACACCAAGGGCTTCCCGGTCGAGTACTTCGTCGAAGGCGGCCGCTCGCGTACCGGGCGCATGTTGCAGCCGCGCACCGGGATGCTGGCCATTACCCTGCGCAGCTTCCTGCGCTCGTCGCGTACGCCAATCGTGTTCGTGCCGGTGTACATCGGCTACGAACGCGTGCTCGAAGGCCGTACCTACCTGGGCGAACTGCGCGGCGCCAGCAAGAAGAAGGAGTCGGTGTTGGACATCTTCAAGGTGTTCGGTGCACTCAAGCAGCGCTTTGGCCAGGTCTACGTCAACTTCGGCGAACCCATCCGCCTGGCTGGTTTCCTCGACCAGCAGCAGCCCGGCTGGCGTGAACAGGATCACGGTCCGCAGTACCGACCGGAATGGCTCAACGCCACCACCGCCCGCCTGGGAGAAACCGTGGCCCGCCACCTCAACGAGGCGGCCGCCATCAACCCGGTCAACCTGGTGGCCCTGGCACTGCTGTCCACCAGCCGCCTTGCCCTGGACGAGCGCGCCCTGACCCGCGTACTCGACCTGTACCTGGCGCTGCTGCGCCAAGTGCCCTACTCGCCGCACACCACCCTGCCCGAGGGCGACGGCCAGGCACTGATCGAACATGTGCGCAGCATGAACCTGGTGGCCGAGCAGAAGGACGCCTTGGGCCGCATCCTCTACCTGGATGAAGGCAACGCGGTGCTGATGACCTACTACCGCAACAACGTGCTGCACATCTTCGCCCTGCCGGCGCTGCTGGCCAGCTTCTTCCTCAGCAGTTCCCGCATGAGCCGCCAACTGCTGGGCCAGTATGTGCATGCGCTTTATCCCTATCTGCAGGCCGAACTGTTCCTGCGCTGGACGCCAGAACAGCTGGACGAGGTCATCGACCAATGGCTGGTCGCGCTGGTGGAACAGGGCCTGCTGCGCCAGGACAACGACCTGTACGTGCGCCCGGCGCCCAGCTCGCGGCAGTTCGTGTTGCTGACCCTGCTCGCCCGCACCATCACCCAGACCCTGCAGCGCTTCTACATGGCCACCTCGCTGCTGATCAACAGCGGGCAGAACAGCCTGAGCGCCGAAGCGCTGGAAGACCTGTGCGTGATGATGGCCCAGCGCCTGTCGATCCTGCATGGCCTGAACGCACCGGAGTTCTTCGACAAGACGCTGTTCCGCCACTTCATCCAGACCTTGCTTCAGCAAGGCGTGCTGCACGCCGACGCGCAAGGCAAGCTGGGTTATCACGACAAGCTCGGCGAGCTGGCCGAGGGCGTGGCCAAGCGAGTACTGTCGGCCGAGCTGCGCCTGTCGATCCGCCAGGTGGCCCTGCACCGTGACGACGGGCTGGAAACTTCGACCCTCTAACGGTTCATCGGTCGGCAAAATCCGCTAAAGTCCGTGGGGTTGGCCACAAGCCAGCTCCAAGGACACCGGAGATTCCATGAAAAAGCTCTTTATGCTGTGTTGCGCATCCCTGCTTGCAGCCTGCTCCAGCCAAACCCCACCCAACCAGGCCAGCCTGGACGGTGAAGTCTTCTACCTGCAGCGCATTGCCCTGCCGCCTGCCGCCACCCTGAGTGTGGAACTGCAGGATGTGTCGCTGATGGACGCCCCTGCCGTGACCCTGGCGCGCCAGGCCGGCCCGGTCAAAGGCAACGTGCCGCTGCCGTTCCATCTCACCTATGACCCCGCGCAGGTCAAGCCTGGCCACCGCTATGCGGTGAGTGCGCGCATTGAGCTGAATGGCAAGTTGCTGTTCATCAATACCGAACACCACGGTGTCGCGCTCGATGGCAGTGACCCGCAATTGGTACGCATCAAGGTAGACCAGGTTCGCTGATACCCGTTCTCATCCGTTTACAAGGAAAGCTTCATGATCCGCACTTCCCTGCGCTTCACCACCCTGTGCGCCGGCCTGCTGCTGTCGGCCAGTGCCCTGGCCCTGTCGCTGGGCGACCTCAGCCAGAAGGACGCCACCGGCGGCCTGAAAGATGCCCTGACCCAAGGTGCGCAACTGGCCGTCAAGCAACTGAGCACCCCAGGCGGCTTCAGCAACAACCCGGACGTGCGCATCGAGCTGCCAGGCAACCTGGGCAAAGCCGCCAAGGCGATGAAGATGTTCGGCAAGGGTGAACAGGTCGAAGCCCTGGAAACCAGCATGAACAAAGCCGCCGAGGCTGCCGTGCCGCAGGCCCAGGCGATTCTGGTGGATGCCGTGAAGAACATGAGCGTGACCGATGCCAAGGGTATTCTCAGCGGCGGTGACGACTCGGCCACCCAGTACCTGAACAAGAGCAGCCGCGAGCAGATCCGCGCCAAGTTCCTGCCAATCGTCAAGCAGGCCACCGACAAGGTTGGCGTGGCCCAGCAGTACAATGCCTTCGCTGCCCAAGCCAAAGGCCTGGGGCTGGTCAAGGATGACGCCAATATCGAGAACTACGTGACCGAGAAGGCGCTGGATGGCCTGTTCGAGATGATCGGCAAGCAGGAGCAGAGCATTCGCCAGAACCCGGCAGCGGCGGCTACCAGCCTGGCCAAGAAGGTCTTCGGCGCGCTGTAGGAGCGGGTTCACCCGCGAAAGGGCCGGGCCTGCTGGCCAATTTTCACCAGCCGCTCACCGTTGCTGCCGCCACCGTATTCGCGGGTAAACCCGCGCCTACACGGCGGCGGGGTTGGACACAGGCCGTCGTAGGAGCGGGTTCACCCGCGAAGGGAGGGCCAAGCCCTCCCCCTGCGGCCTTCAGCCCTTCTTCACCCTGAACCACGCCGCATACAACGCCGGCAGGAACAGCAGTGTAAGCACCGTGGCCACGATCAACCCACCCATGATCGCCACCGCCATCGGTCCATAGAACACACTACGCGACAACGGGATCATGGCCAGCACTGCCGCCAGCGCGGTCAGCACGATCGGCCGGAAGCGCCGCACCGTTGCCTCGATGATCGCCTGCCAGCGCTCCATCCCCGCTGCGATGTCCTGCTCGATCTGGTCCACCAGGATCACCGAGTTGCGCATGATCATCCCCGCCAAGGCAATGGTGCCAAGCATGGCGACAAAGCCGAACGGCTGGCGGAACACCAGCAGGAACAGGGTCACACCAATCAACCCCAGCGGCGCGGTGAGGAACACCATCACCGTGCGCGAGAAACTGCGCAGCTGGATCATCAGCAAGCTCAGGACTACCACGATGAACAGTGGCATGCCGGCATTCACCGATTTCTGCCCCCGTTCGGAGTCCTCCACCGTGCCGCCCACCTCCAGCAGGTAGCCATCGGGCAGCTTGGCGCGGATTTCCTGCAGGGTCGGCAGAATCTGCTTCACCAGCGTCGCCGGCTGCTCCTGGTCGTAGATATCGGCACGCACGGTCACCGTCGGCAAGCGGTTGCGGTGCCAGATAATGCCTTCTTCAAAGCCGTACTCCAGGGTCGCCACCTGCGACAGCGCCACGCTCTGGCCATTGTCGGTGGGCAATGCCAGGCTACCCAGGTTGCCCAGCTCGCTGCGCTCCTGGAGGGTGCCGCGCAGCAGGATCTCGATCAGTTCGTTGTCCTCGCGGTACTGGCTGACCGCGGTGCCGATCAGCGAGCTTTGCAGGAAGCTCGCCAGGTGCGAAGTGCTCACGCCCAGCGCACGGGCGCGGTCCTGGTCGATTTCGAGGAACACCGCCTTGCTGGGTTCCTCCCAGTCCAGGTGCACGTTCACCACATGCGGGTTCTCGCGCACCTTGTCCGCCACTTCACGGGCCAGTGCACGGGCCTTCTCGATATGCTCGCCAGTGACCCGGAACTGCACCGGGTAGCCCACAGGCGGGCCGTTTTCCAGGCGCGTGACCCGGGCGCGCAGGTCGGGGAACTGCTGGTCCACAGTGCTGATCAGCCAACTGCGCAGGCGCTCGCGGTCTTCCATCGACTTGGCCAGCACCACGAACTGGGCAAAGCTGGCTGCCGGCAGTTGCTGGTCCAGCGGCAGGTAGAAGCGCGGCGAACCGGTGCCCACATAGGCCACGTAGTTGTCGATACCGTCCTGCTGCTTGAGCAGCGCCTCCAGCTGCGTGACCCGCTCGGCGGTATTGGCCAGCGAGGCGCCTTCGGCCAGCTTCAGGTCAACCATCAGCTCCGGGCGACCGGAAGCCGGGAAGAACTGCTGGGGTACGAAGCGGAACAGCAGGATGCTGCCGACAAAGGCAGCGATGGTCAGCAGGATTACCGTCTTGCGCCGCCGTACGCACCACTCCACCAGCCGTCGCACGCGCTGGTAGAACGGGGTGGCGTATGGGTCTGGTGCATGGCCGTCCTTGCCATGACGCGCCGCATGCAGCTTGGCCAGGTCGGGTAGCAGGCGCTCGCCCAGGTAAGGCACGAACACCACGGCCGCCACCCAAGAGGTCAGCAAAGCGATGGTGACCACCTGGAAGATCGACCGGGTGTATTCGCCCGTGCTGGAGGCCGCGGTGGCAATCGGCAGAAAGCCTGCTGCCGTGATCAGCGTACCGGTGAGCATCGGGAAGGCCGTACTCGTCCAGGCATAGCTGGCTGCCTTGAGGCGGTCATAGCCCTGCTCCATCTTGATCGCCATCATCTCCACGGCAATGATCGCGTCGTCCACCAGCAAGCCCAAGGCCAGCACCAGCGCGCCAAGGGAAATCTTGTGCAGGCCGATGCCGAAGTAGTGCATGGCGGCAAAGGTCATGGCCAACACCAGCGGAATGGCCAGCGCCACCACCAGGCCAGTGCGCAGACCCAGCGAGAAGAAGCTCACCAGCAGCACAATGACCAACGCCTCGACCAGCACCTGCACGAACTCGCCCACGCCGGCCTTGACCGCCGCCGGTTGATCCGAAACCTTGCGCAGCGCCATGCCGGCAGGCAGGTTATGCGCCAGGCGCTCGAACTCGCCTTCCAGGGCCTTGCCCAGTACCAGGATGTCGCCACCGTCTTTCATCGACACCGCCAGGCCAATGGCATCCTCGCCCATGAAGCGCATGCGCGGTGCAGGTGGGTCGTTGAAGCCACGGTGCACCTCGGCGACATCACCAATCCGGAAGGTGCGATCACCCACGCGAATGGGGAACTGGCGGATCTGCTCGACACTGTCGAAACGCCCGCTCACGCGCAGTTGCAAGCGCTCGCTGGGCGTCTCGAAGAAACCGGCGGTGCTCACCGCGTTCTGCTCTTGCAACGCCTTCTGCACGGCTTCCAGCGGCACGCCGAGGGTGGCCAGCTTGAGGTTGGACAGCTCGATCCAGACTTTCTCGTCCTGCAGGCCGATCAGCTCGACCTTGCCCACATCCTTGACCCGCTGCAGCTGGATCTGGATACGGTCGGCGTAGTCCTTGAGCACCGCATAGTCAAAGCCTTCGCCAGTCAGCGCATAGATATTGCCGAAGGTGGTGCCGAACTCGTCGTTGAAGAACGGGCCCTGGATCTCCGGCGGCAAGGTGTGGCGAATGTCCGCAACCTTCTTGCGGATCTGGTACCACAACTCGGGGATGTCCTTGGAGTGCAGCGAGTCGCGGGCCATGAAAGTAACCTGCGATTCGCCGGGGCGAGAGAACGAGACGATTCTCTCGTACTCACCGGTTTCCATCAGCTTCTTCTCGATGCGCTCGGTCACCTGCCGCGCCACTTCTTCAGCGCTGGCGCCTGGCCACAAGGTGCGGATGACCATGGCCTTGAAGGTGAATGGCGGGTCCTCGCTCTGGCCAAGCTTGGTGTACGACATGGCGCCAATGGCGGCCAGCAGGATCATCAGGAACAGGACGATCTGGCGGTTGCGCAGCGCCCAGGCAGAAAGGTTGAAACCCATCGGGACTTACTCCTTGGCCGTCAGGTTCACTACACGGTTGCTGCGGTCCACGGGGCGTACCTCCTGGCCCTCGCGCAGTACATGGCCACCAGCGGCAACCACCCAGTCACCCGGGTCCAGGCCTTCGAGCACCGGCACACTGTCGCTGCCATAAGCCCCCAGGCGCACGGTCGCCCGCTCCAGGCGGCTTTCCTTGTTCACCCGCCAGACATAGGCCTGACCGTTTTCCGCAGTCACTGCCGACAGCGGTACCGCCAGCGGGATCAGCCCGTCCTTGGCGATGAACACCCGGGCGCTCTGGCCCAGCTCGGCCGGTACGGCGGCCGTGGTGAAGGCGATGCGCGCCGCGAACGTGCGCGAGCGCGGGTCGGCGGCCGGTGACAGCTCGCGAATGCGCCCCTGGAAACGCGCCTGCGGGTGCGACCACAGCTCCACGCTCACCGGTTGGCCCACAGCGAAGCGGGCAAACTGCTGCTCCGGCAGGCCGATGGCCACTTCTCGCTCGCCATCGGCGGCAAGGGTGAACACGGTCTGCCCGGCGGCGACCACCTGGCCCACTTCAACCTGGCGCTTGGCGATCACCCCGGCCTGCGGCGCACGCAATACGGCATATTCGGCCTGGTTGCCCGCCACATCGAACTCGGCCTTGGCCTGCTTCAGACGGGCAAGGCCTGCACGGTAGAGGTTTTCGGCATTGTCGTACTGGGAGTGGCTGACCATCTGCCGCTCCAGCAGCTTCTGGTAGCGGTCGCGTTCGGCGCGCACCAATGCCAGGTTGGCCTCGGCAGCCGCCAGCTGGGCGCGGTTGGCTTCAAGTTGCAGGCGCACGTCCTGCGGGTCCAGTTCGGCCAGCGGCTGGTCGGCCTTGACCCGCTGCCCCTCCTCCACCAGACGCTTGCTGACCTTGCCGCCAATGCGGAAGGCCAGCTCCGGCTCGAAGCGCGCGCGTACTTCGCCGGGGTAACTGTCGGCAGCGGCTTCGGCAGGCTGTGGCTGCACCACCAGCGCCGGGCGCGGCGCGGCGGGTGGGGCGGCTTCCTGACCACACGCCGCCAGAAGCAGGGCAGCGGCGGCGGGCAGAGCGATGGACAAGGCATGGCGCAACATGATGAATCCTTTCGCGGAGTGCACATTTAATATTTGTACTGGCTGGTATATTAAATCAGTGCAACGATGCCGGGAAGGGTATGCGCTGGTTTTTCGACGACCTGGCTGGAGCCCTCTGGCGCCTGTGAAATCAAGCGGCGGCTGAACGCCCACCCTGTCGATCAACTGAACGCTGGCAGGCCGCAGGTAAATGTGAGCTAGTTTTAGCCGTATCGCGGCTGACCCGTTAAGATGGGGATTCTTAAACCAGATGCAGACCACAATGCTCAACGACGCACCCATCGGCCCAGGCCGGCCCAAGGACCTGGCCAAGCGCGAGGCGATCCTCGAAGCGGCCAAGGCCCTGTTCCTCAGCCTTGGCTACGCCAACACCAGCATGGATGCGGTCGCTGCGGCGGCAGGTGTTTCAAAGCTCACCGTGTACAGCCACTTCACCGACAAACAGACATTGTTCTGTTCGGCGGTCATGGCCACCTGCCAGATCCAGTTGCCTGACCTGCTGTTCGAGTATCCCGAGGGGGTACCGGTGGAAGAAGTGCTGCTGACGATTGCCCGCAACTTCCAGGCGCTTATCAGCAGTGACGAAGCGATCAAGCTCAGCCGCCTGATCATGGCCCAGGGCAGCCTGGACCCGAGTTTTGGCGAGTACTTCTACGAGGCCGGGCCCAAGCGCGTGCTCGCAGGCATGGAAGCGCTACTGCGTGGGGCACATGAGCGCGGGCTGCTGCGCATCGACAACCCCTTGAGGGCGGCGGAGCACTTCTTCTGCCTGGTCAAAGGGGCACCGGATTACCGGTTGCTGCTGGGATGTGCGGGGCCGCTGGAAGGCGATGAAGCCGAGGCGCATGTGCGCGAGGTGGTG
The DNA here is from genome assembly GCF_036961695.1 of Pseudomonas sp. CGJS7. Taxonomy (NCBI): domain Bacteria; kingdom Pseudomonadati; phylum Pseudomonadota; class Gammaproteobacteria; order Pseudomonadales; family Pseudomonadaceae; genus Pseudomonas; species Pseudomonas sp. CGJS7. The sequence goes on from NZ_JBAMDI010000003.1 coordinate 34,312, forward strand.
GGGGTGTTCTTGAGGGCATTCAAACCCTGATACCTGGATATCTTTGCAGGCCTCTTCGCGAACTTACCCGCGAAGAAGCCTGGGCAGGCCACACAAACGTCAGGCTTTCAACGCCTTCTTCGGATAAATGTCATACCGGCTCGACTTGCCTTCCAGGCTGTGGCTGGGCTTCGGCCCGTCGATGATCGGTGCCTTGCGCGGGCGCTTCACCACCACCCGGTGGCTGGCCAGCGCCAGGGCGGCTTCAAGCAGCGCCGGGGCATCCGGGTCATCGCCCACCAAAGGCCGGAACACACGCATTTCCTTTTTCACCAGGGCGCTCTTGTCGCGGTGCGGGAACATCGGGTCGAGGTAGATCACCTGCGGCGCCTCTCCTTCCCAGGCGCGCATGCGCTCGATGGCGTTGCCGGTCAGCAGGCGCATGCGCCCGACAATCGGGCCCACTTCTTCATCCGTTCGCGCCCGCGCCAGGCCGTCCTCCAGCAGCGCGGCAATCAGCGGCTGGCGCTCGATCAGGGTCATCTGGCAGCCAAGGCTGGCCAGCACGAACGCGTCCTTGCCCAGCCCCGCCGTGGCATCCAGTACCTGCGGCCGGATACCTTGGGCAATGCCCACAGCCTTGGCGATCATCTGCCCGTTGCCACCGCCAAACTGGCGGCGATGCGCAGCCTGGCCTTCGACGAAGTCCACACGCACCGGCCCGGGCGCTTGCGGGCCAAGCTGCTGAATCTGCAAGCCGTCGGCGCCCACCTGCACCGCGAAGGCGGCGGTATCGTCCTGCAGCGGCAGGCCCAGGCGTTCAGCCCACGCCCTGGCCTGTTGCGCATACTCAGCTGTCATCGCCTCGACCCTGATACCCGTGCCTTGCTCTTCCATCGTTCACACCCGAAAAATCAAACCAAGCCCTTAATGAATCGGCAGCCACGGCCGATACAGGCAATATCCCGCTATTCTGCCAGAGCACAGCGCGCACGACTGCCATGTCAGAAACTCTTCCCATCGGCTTGACCTATTTGTCGCCCGTCGGCAACTACAGTCAGCACAACACCCAGGCACTCGGGGGCGTCAGCCACCTGTGGCAGGATTTCTTTGCCCGGGCCATGGCCGAGCAGCAGGAAGAGCCCGTAGACGGCGTCAGCCAGTCGTTCGTGCAGTACGACCAGGACAGCGGCGAACCCATCGGCGGCGCCCGTGCACTGGCCTTGATCGACGCCCAGCGCGCCTGCCCGGTGCACGACACCATCGTGGCGCCGCCCGAACCGTTGTTTCTGCCCAAGGCCGAACTTGAAGCCAAGCTGCTGCCGCCCGCCCCCGAGCCGTTCAGCGCCATGGAACTGATCGAGCAACAGCGCCAGCTCGACATCAACAACAGCTGGCTGCGCCCGGTGGTGATGAGCCAGGGTCAGCCGATCGCCGAACCCGGCCCTGGCCCCACGCCACGGTCACTGTTCCTCCCCATCGCCGAGCTGGAAAGCGACCTGCTGGACCCGGCCCCGGAACCGTTCGACGCCACCACCCTGGCCAAGCAGCAGAATGACCTGGCGTTCGACATCCACTGGGCGCGCCCAGTGGTGCTGAACAACGTGCGCGCGTACGCCTGAGGCTAACGACAGATCTGCCAGCGCCCCATGTCCAGGTGAAAGTGGTTGCGGTGCGCAGCGTTGTAATCCGGCCCCAGTACCGTGCTGAAGCTCTCGCAAGCGGCCTGCTGCACCTGACGCAAGAATTCCGCCTTCTGCCCGCCCGCCTGCCAGTCACGCGCCAGGATAATGCGCTGGCCGTCCTTCAGGCGAAAACCGCTGATGTCCAGCGCATTGGCCGTGGCGTGCTGGCTCAAACGGGCCTGCTTGCGGTGGTAGACGTTGCGGCAGGCAAAGCTGCCCAGGTGATCGACCTGCGTCACCGGTTGCCCAAACACTTCCTGCGCCGCCGGCTGCAAGCCATGGTTTTCGAACAGTGCATAGGCCACCGCCAACGGGCAACTGGCCAGAAAGCTGCTGCTCAGCCGCGCCTGGCCGCCCTCGATGCGCCATACGTTCTGCAGCGGGCAGTTGGCCGACGCCGGGCTGTCGGCTTGTGCCCGGTAACGCAGGTGGCTGGTTTCCAGCGCCTGCCGGCACAGCGTTGGGTCATCGCGTAGGCGCGACAGTTTGTAGGGGGTCAGCAGGTTGGGCGGCTGGCGTACGTCCAGCGGCGCCCAGGGGTTCCATGTGACAGGCAGGCGCCAGCCGAAGTGCCAGGCCAGGCCGGCCACCGTCAGCAGGCCGGCCAGTAGCGCCAGCAATGCCCTCATCAGCGGCGGAACAGGTCGTTCAGCTGGGCAAACGGCATTGCCTGCTCACCGTAGCCGAACGTGCCCTCATCGCGAATTTCCTGCGCCGCCCGGTAGAAGGCCCCGAGTGCAGCACGGGCCAGCGACGAGCCAACGCTGACGCGGCGCACGCCCAGGTCCTGCAACTGATTGACGCTCAGCGGCACGCCCGCCATGCCCATCAGCACATTCACAGGGCGCGGTGCGACTGCCTGCACCACGGCACGGACTTCCTCCACGGTGCGCAGCCCGGGGGCGTAGAGCACGTCGGCACCGGCTTCGGCATAGGCTTGCAGGCGCAGGATGGTGTCGTCGAGGTCCATGCGTCCGTGCAGCAGGTTTTCTGCCCGGGCGCACAAGGTGAACGGGAATGGCAGGCTTCGCGCAGCCTGCACAGCGGCGCGCACGCGCTCCACAGCCAACCCGAAGTCATAGATGGGCGCATCACTGCGGCCACTGGCATCTTCGATGGAGCCGCCCACCAGGCCAATTTCGGCGGCACGCAGAATGGTCTGGGCACAGTCTTCGGGCAAGTCGCCAAAACCGTTTTCCAGATCGGCGGCCACCGGCAGCGCGGTGGCATCGACGATCTCGCCGGCATTGTCCAGTGTATCGTCCAGGCTCAAGGCGCCTTCGGCGTCTGGCCGGCCCAGGCTGAAGGCCAGGCCTGCACTGGTGGTAGCAAGCGCCTCGAAACCCAGGCTGGCGAGCAACTTGGCGGAGCCGGCATCCCACGGGTTGGGGATGACGAACGCGCCGTCGCGCTCGTGTAACGCCTTGAAGGCCTCAGCTCGCAGGGTTTGCACATCCATGGTTCAACCTCCGGCAGTCAGGGAAAGGTCAGAGTAGCCCCAATTGTTCGACCTCAGGGGCGCGCGGCAATTCCGGCAAAGGTGCCAGGCCCGGCAAGCGTGCCATCAGGCGTTGATGGAAACGCTGGGCCAGCGCCGCAGCCTGGCGATTGTCCGAGGTGTGCAGGAAGATATAGGGATTGCGGCCTTCTTCGATCCAGGCGGCGACTTTTTCTACCCAAGGGCTAAGGAAGGTGTGATTGGCCTCCAGTTCAGGATGGCCAATGAAGCGAACCTGCGGGTGCTGGCTGAAGGCTGCCGGCCGCGGAGGCACCTTGGGCTTCTTCGACTGCGCATGCAGCACGGCAGGGTCGCGCGAGGTACAACTGAACAGCGCACGCGGGTCGAGGCAGATACGCTCCACACCGCGCTCGTGCAGCAGGCGATTGAGCAGGCGTTCTTCCTCACCCTTGGCAAAAAAGGCCTGGTTGCGCACTTCCACAGCCACGGGCACGGCGATCTGATCGAGGAAGTGACAAAGCTCACCCAGGCGCGCCGGGCCGAACTGGGCCGGCAACTGCAACCAGTAGGGTGATACGCGCTGGCCCAGCGGGGCCATCAGCCGAGTGAAGTCGAAGGCAGGTTCAAGCTGGTCACGCAGGTCGCCCTCATGGCTGACATCCCGCGGAAACTTGGCAGTGAAGCGAAAGTGCTCGGGCATGACCTGCGCCCAGCGGGCAATGGTGCCGGGAGCGGGACGTGCGTAGAAAGTGGTGTTGCCTTCGACGGCGTTGAACACCTGGCTGTAGAAGCCAAGCATTTGATTACTGTTGGCGTCAGCGGGGTACAGGTAGTCGCGCCAGGCGTTTTCGCTCCACGACGGGCAACCGAGAAAGTAAGGCAGTGGTGAGGGATTCATCCATCAAATGTACAGGTCGAGCCCCAGTACTTCCATGTCCCAGTCAGTAAAGCCGGCAGTGCTCAGGTAGCTGGCCAGTGCGGTGGCGGTGCGGCGGTCACGGGCGCGAGGGAAAACCATATCCTGCTGGCGGGCTGGCATGCCACCACCAGGGCGGCGGGCGGTGGCTTCCTGCGGGGCGGCTTCTGCCTCCTCGATCACCTCGGCATCGTCGATGGCCTCGTCACGCACCGCTGCTTTGCGCGAGGTGCGCTTGAGCGGGTAGGACTGCGATGAGAAACCGTCGATACGCATGGCATGAGCACTCAGGACCAATGATGGCAATTTAGCAGCATCAGGGTTCCGTCGCTAATGCTTGAGTGATAACTGGACCACAGATCGCGCAAAAGGTTTTAGCGTGTTCGGCGATAACCGACGAACAGCACTCAGTGCTTCTTGGGCGTGGCTACATTATCGCGCAGATAAACCGGTTGCGCCTGCTCGGCGACGATTGCCTCGCCACGGGCCCAGGCAAAGGTGGCCAGGCTGAGAATGTCCAGAGCATTGGGCAAGGCAGCCGGGTTGCTCGCCGCCACCTGTACCGCCAGGCGCTCGGCGTAGCCCCACCCGGTACCGGCACCGAACCACTCGCCATTGCTGCCTGCCGGTAGCGCCACCTGCTCGGGCGGCAATACGGCTTCACGGCCGACCAGGCACATTTCACCCGCCGTGGCCTGGTAGCAGCCCCAGTACACTTCATCCATGCGCGCATCGATGGCAGCGGCCACCTGCTGCACGCCCTGCTCGCGCAATGCACCCTGGGCCAAAGCGGCCAGGTTGGACACCGGCAGCACCGGGCGTTCGAGGGCGAAGGCCAGGCCTTGCACAACACCGATGGCAATACGCACGCCGGTGAACGCGCCCGGGCCACGGCCAAAGGCAATGGCATCCAGCGCATTCAGTGCCACGCCAGAGTCGGCCAGCAGTTGCTTGATCATCGGCAGCAGCTTCTGGGCATGCATGCGCGGGATCACCTCGTAGTGGCTGGTCACCTTGCCGTCATGCAGCAGCGCGACGGAACAGGCTTCGGTGGCGGTATCCAGGGCCAGCAGGGTGGTCATCGAACGGGTATCCAGGTGCGAATGAAAAAGAGCGGCAGTATAGAGCAGCAGCGGCGTTGTGTCCTGAGGGGGCGCTGTGCGGCCTACAAACGACAACGGCCCGCAAGCGGGCCGTTGTCGAGGTGCGTCAGGCGCCGGATCAGCTCAGGGCTGCCAGGACCTTGGCGGTGATGGCTTCAACCGAGCCGACACCTTCTATGTGGCTGTACTTCGGCTTGCCGCCATTGGCAGCCGACAGCTTCTGGTAGAAATCCACCAGCGGCTTGGTCTGGCTGTGGTAGACCGACAGACGATGGCGAACGGTTTCTTCCTTGTCGTCGTCACGCTGGATCAGGTCTTCACCGGTCTCGTCGTCCTTGCCTTCCACTTTCGGCGGGTTGTACTGAATGTGGTAGGTACGGCCCGAGGCCAGGTGCACGCGGCGGCCAGCCATGCGGCCGACGATTTCTTCGTCGTCCACGGCAATTTCGACCACGGCATCGATGTCGACGCCGGCAGCGACCATGGCTTCGGCCTGTGGGATGGTGCGTGGGAAGCCGTCGAACAGGCAGCCGTTGGCGCAATCAGGCTGAGCGATGCGCTCCTTCACCAGGCTGATGATCAACTCGTCGGAGACCAGCTGGCCGGCATCCATGACTTTCTTCAGCTCCAGGCCCAGCGGGGTGCCAGCCTTGACGGCGGCACGCAGCATGTCACCGGTGGAGATCTGTGGAATACCGAACTTTTCGGTGATGAACTTTGCCTGAGTACCTTTACCGGCCCCGGGAGCTCCCAGCAGAATTACGCGCATCTCGTGCTCCTCAAATTTTTTTATGAAATTCAATGGATTCGGCGACCAGGGCCAAGTCCGGAAAATCGGGTATGACCATAAATCGGTCAGAAGGCTGCTCAAGATACACAGCGCCCGGCAGCCAGACAAGCGTCCCAAAGTTGCAGGAATGCGCCACTTGCGGCTGACCGGGCAGGCGGTTGCGCCAGGCGCAACCACCCTCCCCGTCATAGTGCCGGCCCTGCATGGCACGCGCCAGACATGACCCGGGCTTGCCCTTAGCCGGTGTTGCGCAGCCCGGCGGCAATACCCGCCACGGTCACCAGCAAGGCCTGCTCCAACGGGCTGTCCAGAGCGGCTTCGCGGCTGCGCGAGCGGGCCAGCAACTCTGCCTGCAGGCGGTGCAACGGGTCCAGATAGGTATTGCGCAGGCTAATGAATTCCAGTGTCTCGGGGCTGTGCGCCAGTAGCACCGGCTGCCCGGTCAGGCCCAGCACCACCCGGCATGACTGCGACAATAGGTCGCGCAGGTGCGCACCTAAAGGACGCAGGTGCGGTTGCACCAGACGTTCGTCGTAGGCCTCGGCAATTTGCGCATCGGCCTTGGCCAGCACCATTTCCAGCATGTCGATGCGGGTGCGGAAGAACGGCCATTGCTCGCGCATCTGTGCCAGCAACTCACCCTGACCTCGGGCCAAGGCATTGGTCAGCGCCGTTTCCCAGCCCAGCCAGGCCGGCAGCATCAGCCGGGTCTGGGTCCAGCCGAAGATCCACGGGATGGCGCGCAGGCTTTCGATGCCACCGGCGCGACGTTTTGCCGGGCGGCTGCCCAACGGCAGGCGCCCCAGTTCCTGTTCTGGCGTCGACTGACGGAAGTACTCGACGAAATCGGGATTCTCCCGTACCACGCTGCGGTAGGCCTGGACACCATCGGCGGCCAACTGGTCCATCACTTCACGCCAGGCCGGCTGCGGGGGCGGTGGTGGCAACAGCGTGGCTTCAAGCACGGCAGCCAGGTACAGGTTGAGGTTTTGCTCGGCAATGCCCGGCAAGCCGAACTTGAAGCGGATCATTTCACCCTGCTCGGTGGTGCGGAAACGCCCCGCCACCGAACCCGGTGGCTGCGACAGGATCGCGGCATGGGCCGGACCGCCGCCTCGCCCGACCGTACCGCCACGGCCGTGGAACAGCAGCAGCTCGACCTGATGCTCGGCACAGATGCGCACCAGGTTTTCCTGAGCCCGGTACTGCGCCCACGCAGCAGCCGTGGTGCCGGCGTCCTTGGCCGAATCGGAGTAGCCGATCATCACTTCCTGCGGGCCGCGCAGGCCCGCGCGGTAGCCCGGCAGGCCAAGCAGGCGCTGCATGACCGGGCCGGCATTGTCGAGGTCGGCCAGGGTCTCGAACAGTGGTACCACGCGCATGGGGCGGGTCAGGCCGGCTTCCTTGAGCAACAGTTGCACCGCCAGTACATCCGAGGCGGCACCGGCCATGGAGATGACGTAAGACCCCAGCGAGGCGGCCGGCGCAGCGGCCACTTCCCTGCAGGTCGCCAGCACTTCGGCGGTGTCCGCTTGCGGCTTGAAATGCGCAGGCAGCAGGGGCCGGCGGTTTTTCAGCTCGGCCTGGAGGAACGCGATGCGCTGCTCCTCATCCCAGTCGGCGTAACGCCCCAGGCCCAGGTAATCGGTAATCTCGGTCAGCGCATCACGGTGGCGGGCAGCGTCCTGGCGTACGTCCAGGCGGCCCAGGAACAGGCCGAAGGTCACCGCACGACGCAGGCAGTCAAGCAGCGGCCCCTCGGCGATCACGCCCATGCCGCATTCGTGCAGTGACTGGTAGCACAGCTCCAGCGGCGCGATCAGCTCGCGGTTGTCCACCAGCACGTCGGCACCGGCCGGTTGGTTGCTGGTCAAGGCCGAATGCGCCCATGCGCGTGTCGCACGCAGGCGGTCGCGCAGTTGCTTGAGCACTGCGCGGTAGGGTTCGGCGCTGTCGCCAACCTGCTTGCGCAGGGTGTCGTTGGCCTGCTGCATGGACAACTCGGCGGCCAGTGCATCAATGTCGCGCAGGAACAGGTCGGCGGCCATCCAGCGCGCCAGCAGGAGTACTTCGCGGGTGACGGCAGCCGTCACATTGGGGTTGCCATCACGGTCCCCACCCATCCACGAGGCAAAGCGGATCGGCGCGGCCTCCAGCGGCAGGCGCAGGCCAGTGGCCTCCAGCAGGGCCTTGTCGACCTTGCGCAGGTGGCTGGGGATGGCATGCCACAGTGAATGCTCGATCACTGCGAAACCCCACTTGGCTTCGTCTACCGGCGTAGGCCGGGTACGGCGGATTTCCTCGGTGTGCCAAGCCTCGGCGATCAGCCGGCGCAGGCGTTCGCGCACTTGCTGGCGTTCTGCCGGAGTCAGGTCACGATGGTCCTGTGCGGCCAGTTGGCCGGCGATCGCGTCGTACTTCTGGATCAGCGTGCGACGGGCCACTTCGGTGGGGTGTGCGGTGAGCACCAACTGGATATCGAGCTTGGCCAGTTGCCGGGCCAGGGCATCGTTGCTGTGGCCTGCCTGCTTCAAGCGCCCCAGCAGCTCGGGCAGTACCTGCGCTTCGAATGGCTCGGGCTGGTCGGCGTCGCGGCGGCGGATCAACTGGTACTGCTCGGCCATGTTGGCCAGGTTGAGGAACTGGTTGAAGGCCCTCGCTACGGGCAGCAGGTCTTCTTCGGCCAGGTCCGCCAGGGTCGAGCTCAGCTGCTCACCCGGGCCGCGACGGTCGGCCTTGGCACTGTGGCGGATGTCCTCGATTTTCTGCAGGAACGCATCGCCATGCTGCTGGCGAATGGTTTCGCCAAGCAGCTCACCCAACACATGGACATCTTCACGCAAACGCACATCGATATCGGTCATTGGCGCCCTCTCCGTTGCATCCCTATCAGCCTCAGCGCGCCCTGTGCAGGAGCGAGCGGTATCCCCCAAGAGTGCCCACAGCCGGGCGACGATGGCAAGCCGTGATCGGCCAAACCAAACTAAAGTGAAAGCACAGCACTCCCATGCAGTGCAGCCTTTCCAGGCGTCAACAGAGGTCATCATGAAAATCCGTGAACTCGCCCAGCATTGGGAACAGAATGCCGCCGGCACCCTCAGCCGTACCGGTCATGTCCTGCACCTGGACCTGGAGTCCGAAGCGCGCCTGGCCGCGCTGATCGACATGTACCCCAAGCGCACCGCCGAAGAACTGCTCGGCGAACTGGTCGCCGCCGCCCTTGAAGAACTGGAAGCCAGCTTCCCCTATGTACAGGGTCGCCAGGTCATCGCCACCGACGAAGAAGGCGACCCGTTGTACGAAGACGTTGGTCCTACGCCGCGCTTTCTCTCCCTGTCGCGCCAGCACCTGCACAACTTGAGCAACGCGACAGTCGACAGCGACAAATAATCCTGCGCGCCAGCATTCCGGGCCTGCTCAAGGCCCGGAATACCGCTCCAGCCTGGGAAAGTTCCAGGCAAATCGCACTGACCGATCAGTCAGAAATAGTTATCCGATCACGGCGCTTTTTTCTGAACTATTCGAAAAACCTTCGAGTCGGAGCCAATAGCCATCACGCTAAAACCCTGCACACTGCCCTCGTGCACCGTTGAACTGAAGCGCGCGGTTATGTCAGGGATTGAGCGATGGACTGCTACGGACATCGTCGTTATCAGGAGTGATCCAATGGAGCTGACCACCATGAAGACCCGCACTAGCAAACTGTCATCCACTCATGTGCGCGGGTTCAAGCTGGCCGCGCTGGCGCTGGGCAGTAGCCTGGTCCTGGCCGGCTGTGCGGGCAATCCGCCCACCGAGCAGTATGCCGTCACCCAGTCCGCCGTGAACTCCGCCGTCAGCGCTGGCGGTACCGAGTTCGCTGCCGTTGAAATGAAAGCGGCTCAGGACAAGTTCAAGCAAGCCGAAATCGCCATGCACGACAAGAAGTACGACGAGGCCAAGCGCCTGGCCCAACAGGCCGAGTGGGATGCACGCCTCGCCGAACGCAAGGCCCAGGCAGCCAAAGCCCAGAAGGCCGTGCAGGATGCCCGCCAGGGCGTTCAGGACGTACGTGAGGAAGGCCTGCGCAGCGTTCAGTGAGCCCTGCCCCGCCAACCTTAGCCTTCGCACACGATCAAAGGATGAACACTATGCGCAAACACGTCATGATTCCCGCCCTGCTGGCCCTGAGCGTCGGTCTTGCTGCCTGCTCGCACGATCCGAATGCCAATCTGGAAGCGGCCCGCACCAACTTCTCCTCGCTGCAGAGCGACCCGCAAGCGAGCAAGGTCGCGGCACTGGAGACCAAGGACGCCCAGGACTGGCTGAACAAGGCCGACAAGGCGTACATGGACCGTGAAGACGAGAAGAAAGTCGACCAACTGGCCTACCTGACCAACCAGCGCGTCGAAGTGGCCAAGCAGACCATTGCCCTGCGTACCGCCGAAGCTGAACTGAAGAACGCCTCGGCCCAGCGCGCCCAAGCCAAGCTGGATGCCCGCGACGCGCAGATCGCCAAGCTGCAGGACAGCCTCAACGCCAAGCAGACCGACCGCGGAACGCTGGTGACCTTCGGCGACGTGCTGTTCGACTTCAACAAGGCCGAACTCAAGAGCAGTGCTTACCCGAACATCACCAAGCTGGCCCAGTTCCTTCAGGAAAACCCGGAACGCAAGGTGATCGTCGAGGGCTACACCGACAGCGTCGGCTCGGCCAACTACAACCAGACACTGTCCGAACGCCGCGCCAACAGCGTGCGCATGGCACTGGTACGTGCCGGGGTAGATCCGGCGCGTATCGTTTCCCAGGGCTATGGCAAGGAGTACCCGGTAGCGGACAACTCGAGCAACTCGGGACGTGCGCAGAACCGTCGGGTGGAGGTGACCATCTCCAACGACAACCAGCCGGTGGCACCACGCTCGGTGAGCCAGGTTCAGCGCTAAGGCTGGCTAGCTGAAAGGACAAGCCCCGCGATCGACGCGGGGCTTTCTTTTGCCTGTTCGGGCCTCTTCGCGGGCACGCCCGCTCCCACAGGTACGGCGCCAGTTTCGAGTTTTGCGCGACCCTGTGGGAGCGGGCGTGCCCGCGAAGAGGCGAGTTCAGGCAGCAAGGATAATGGCTCACTGCACCTGCTGCGGTGTTTCTTCGCCCATGCAGCGCACCGCGCGCTTGCGGTTGTCCACCAGCACGCCGGTCAGGCCTTTCTGCTGGGTGTCGAACAGCACCAGCACGCCGTCGACGCACTGGGCCACTTGCGGTGCCGGGTCCAGCGATACCTTGTAGTCCTCGCCGGGGATGGTCTTGAGCATGGTGAAGTCCTGCAGCAGCAGGGCATCTTCGGGCTTGGCGAAATGCAGGTAACCGTAATACCACAAAGCCCCTACCGTCACGATGATGCTGCCGACGCCGGTCAGGATCAGCGGGATGGCGTTGCGTTCTTCACTCATTGCTTGTTCTTCTCGTCAGGGAAATTGGGCACTTCGGCAAGCCGCCGCAGGCCGTTGAAGTGGCTGGGGTCATCGAGGAACCGCAGCATCACCTGGCGCCAGGTAGGGTCGGCGAAGGTCTGCACGTGCCCCCCTCGGGTCAGTTGCAGCACCCGCGGTGGTGGCGCGTGCTGATACAGGCGGATGCCGTTGTCCATCGGCACCAGGTTGTCGTCAATGCTGTGGAAAAACAACTTGGGCGGGCTGCTCAATCGCTCGATCGAGCGGATCGCGCTGTCGCCGTCCGGCACCAGCCACGACAGCGGAACCTGCAATGGCCAGGTCATCCAGGAGGTGCTGAGCGCAAAGCGCCCCACCGCGCGGTAACTGGCCGGCACACCATCGAACACCAGGGCGCTGAAGCGCTGACGCTGCTCGGGGTGGGCCGCCAGGTAATGAATGGCCATGGCACCGCCCAGGCTCTGCCCCAGCAGTACCAGCGGCTTGCCCTTGACCTCGGGCGCCTGCTGCAGCCAGGCCATGGCTGCAGCAATGTCCTGGTACACCTCCGGCAGGCTCGGCTGGCCCTGAGACAAGCCATAGCCGCGGTAATCGATCATCAACACCTGGTAGCCCTGCTCCGGCAGCCAGTAGCTCCCCCCCAGGTGCCCTGGCAGGTTACCGCCGTTGCCGTGCAGGTGCAGCACCGTGCCCTTGACCTCGACCCCGGCCTTGGCTGGCAGCCACCAACCGTGAAGGCGGATGCCATCAGCAGTGGTCAGCGTGACATCGCGGTATTCCAGCTTGGCACGCTCAGGGGTGAAGGCCTGACCACGCTCGGGGTAGAACAACAGGCTGCTGCAGCCGCCAAGGCTCAGCAGGACCAGGCCGAGGACGAGCAGGCGGCAGTGCTCAGAGAATGTTCGCGTAGTCGGCTTCAATGCGATCCAGGCTCAGGTGGTTGAGGAAGTTGGAGAAGCACATCCAGGCCGACAGCGCACTCAGGTCGCGGAACTGTTCAGGCAGGTACTTGGGCGGCTCGACCAACCCTTCCTCGACCAGTTGGCGCAGGGTGCGCATGTCTTCCAGGGTGGTCTTGCCGCAGAACAGCAACGGGATCTGTTCCAGTTTGCCCTTCTTCACGGCCAACTGAATGTAGTTGTAAACCATGATGAAGCCCTTGAGGTAGGACAAGTCCTTGGTGAATGGCAGGCCGTTGGGCACCGAGCCGCGGAACACCCGGCTGGCGTTGCTGTAGCTCTGCGCCATCTCGAAGCCCTGCTCGCGGAAGAAACCGTAGACCTGCATGAAGTCTGCACCCTCCTCGACCATGTGGATGGCACGGGTGCGGTTGGTGAGCTTGCGCAGGCGGCTGGGGTAGGAGGCAAAGGCGATCACCTCCATGAGAATCGCCAGGCCCTCCTGGGTTACCGTCGACGAGGGCGGGCCTTTGGCCAGGAAGGTGCAGATCGGCTGGTTCAGGCCATTGAGCGTGGTACCGACGTGCACCAACCCTTCGTGCACCTCCAGGGCGCGCACATCGCGGGCGTTGAACATGGCATCGGCACGCACCTTGATGTAGTCGGCACCGGCTGCGGCGTCGGCGACGATACCGTCGGACTCGAACACGCGAATGGTCCCTTCGGCCTCGCCGAACACGTTGTTCAGCCGGTGCTGGAGGATCTCCACCGCCTCCTTGGCGGTGAGATTCTTTGGCTCATCCTTGAGGTCACCACGGCCATCGATGTTGTTCAGGTAGTCCGACAGCATCAGGCCAAGGTCGGCCAGGGTCGGGTCACCGGCGTGGAAGGCATCCGAGGCGGCGCCGTACAGCTCCTGGGAGATCAGGCCGAAGTCCTCGGTACCGCGCGCTTCGAGCATGCGCACCACCATGCGGTATTCGCGGCACATGCGCTTCATGATCTGCCCGACCGGGTTGAACTGGCCCAACTGGCGAATGATGTCGCGCTCGATGCCCTGGAACTCGGCCTTGACCGCGCTGGAGTCGAACGACAGCGGGCGCGATTGGTAGTAGGCGCGATCAACCGCCGGTGGCTCCTTGCCCTTGGCCTTGAGAAAGCCCTGGCGGATGTTGTCGTCCCACTTCACCGCGTCCAGGACCCGGATAGGCGTCTGTGCCGCGACGATGCGGTCGGACAGGGCGCGGATGGTTTGCTGGTATTCGTCCACCAGGGACTCCTTTCTAGTACACGAAACCTGTACCGGCCTCTTCGCGGGCTTGTCCGCTCCCACAGGGACACCACAGGATCAGATACCTGTGAAATACCTGTGGGAGCGGGCAAGCCCGCGAAGACGCCAACACGGTCATTTGCCCGAGCGCTGGAACCGCGCCACTTCGACGAACAGGTCGGAGTTGGCCGGGTCGTCCAGGTAGGCCAGCACCCGCGCCGCCGGGCTGTCGATCAGCACGCCGTCGCCGTTGTCCTCCGGCACTTCGGTACTACGACCGCTCAGTTCCTTCTTGCCCACCGCCTGCTGTACCTGCTCAACATCCAGGTTGTAGACCACCAGTTCCTTGCCATCGACGATATCGAAGCCGCCAATCAGGAAATTGCCGCCCAGGCGCTTGGGCACGCCAGCCGACAAGTACCAGCGGTTGCCGTGGCGTGACACGGTGAACACGTATTCTTCAGGGGCCTTGCCCTTGGCCGTGGCCACCGCCTTGTAGGCGTCGCCACCGCTACGGCTGATCACCAGTTTCAACGGCTCCCCCCAGGCGTCCTTGCTGCTCCACTTGCCGAGCAGGGCCTTGGGCGCTGCCTGGTTGCTGGGCAAGGGCTCATGGAAGGTCACCAGACAACCGCCCAGCAGCAGGAATGACAAAGTCAACAACACCACACGCCAGGCTTTCATCAGGTTCTCCTTGAAAAGGTCGTTCTCGGCTCAGGCCGATGCCAGCACCAGCTGCAGGTATCGGGTAAGCATAGCGAGCATCTGCCCATCGGCTTGCGCATTCGCTTGCTTGAGCAGGCCTTGATATTCCAACTGCTCGATAATCGCCGTCAACATCTGTGCATCCTGCTCCGGCTGCCGCGAACCCACGACCTGCAGCAATTGCCGGGTGCCGTGCAGCAGGATCTGCTCATGAGCGCACACCAGCTCAGCCAGTCGCGGGCACAGCAATGCTTCCTGGCGGAAAGCCTGCTCGGCCATCAGGAAGTCACGGCGGTTCAGCAGTTGCCGCTGAACGTAATCGGCGGTCATGCGCGCCACGTCGTCAGCCAGCCGCGCCCGTGCCTGCGGGCTGCCATCGCCCTGTGCCAGCAACTGGCGCAACACCACCTCGGTATTGGCCCACAGCTTGGCCATGTAGGCCGCACTGCGCTCGACGTACTGGGCAAAGGTATCGGTGAGCAGGTCCTCGATGTCCTTGAAGTAGTAGGTGGTGGCCGACAATGGCACGCCGGCCTCGGCGGCCACTGCCCGGTGGCGCACACCGCGCACGCCGTCGCGTACGACAATGCGCATGGCGGCATCGAGAATCAACTGGCGACGCTGTTCGCTGCCTTGGCGGGCAGTCTTGCGGCCTTGGTATTGCACGCTTTCGGCGACGGCGGTGGCGATGCCGGCGGCGCCTTGGTCAGGCATGGCGGGTGTCACGGGGGATACCTCATGGGCAGTGTTTCGTCAGTGCTGGCCCATTCGCGGGTAAACCCGCTCCTACAAGGCCTTTGTAGGAGCGGGTTTACCCGCGAAGAGGCCGGTACTGACAACATAAAGCTTCAGGCAAGAAAAAGCCGCCTCGAAAGGCGGCTCGTTCAGCTCACTCAGGCCTGCGGACGCATGTGCGGGAACAGGATGACGTCGCGGATCGACGGCGAGTTGGTCAACAGCATCACCAGGCGGTCGATGCCGATGCCTTCACCGGCGGTCGGCGGCATGCCGTACTCCAGCGCACGAACGAAGTCGGCGTCATAGTGCATGGCTTCATCGTCACCCGCGTCCTTCTCGGCCACCTGGGCCAGGAAGCGCTCGGCCTGATCTTCGGCATCGTTGAGCTCGGAGTAGGCGTTGGCGATTTCGCGGCCACCGATGAACAGCTCGAAACGGTCGGTAACGGCCGGGTTGTCGTCGTTGCGACGGGCCAGCGGCGACACTTCGAACGGGTACTCGGTAATGAAGTGCGGCTGCTCCAGCTTGTGCTCGACCAGCTCTTCGAAAATCATCACCTGCAGCTTGCCCAGGCCTTCATGGCCCAGCACCTTGGCGCCGGCCTTCCTGGCAATCTCGCGGGCGCGGTCGACGTCCTGCAGGTCGGCGGCGGTCAGCTCCGGGTTGTACTTGAGGATCGAGTCGAACACCGACAGGCGTACGAACGGCTCGCCGAAGTGGAAGACCTTGTCGCCGTACGGTACGTCAGTGGAGCCCAATACCAGTTGCGCCAGCTCGCGGAACAGTTCCTCGGTGAGGTCCATGTTGTCGCGGTAGTCGGCGTAGGCCTGGTAGAACTCGAGCATGGTGAATTCAGGGTTGTGACGAGTCGAAACGCCTTCGTTACGGAAGTTGCGGTTGATCTCGAACACTTTCTCAAAACCACCAACCACCAGACGCTTGAGGTACAGCTCCGGCGCGATACGCAGGAACATGGCCATGTCCAGGGCATTGTGGTGGGTTTCGAACGGCTTGGCAGCGGCGCCGCCCGGGATGGTCTGCAGCATCGGCGTCTCGACTTCGAGGAAGTCACGCTCGATGAGGAACTTGCGGATGTGCGAGATCACCTGCGAACGCACACGGAAGGTGTGGCGGGTTTCTTCGTTGACCATCAGGTCGACGTACCGCTGGCGGTAGCGCTGCTCGGTGTCGGTCAGGCCGTGGTGCTTGTCAGGCAGCGGGCGCAGCGACTTGGTCAGCAGGCGCACGTTGGTCATTTCGACGTACAGGTCGCCCTTGCCGGAACGGGCCAGGGTGCCTTCGGCGCTGATGATGTCGCCCAGGTCCCAGGTCTTGACCGCGGCCAGGGTTTCTTCCGGCAGGGTCTTGCGGTTGACGTAGACCTGAATACGGCCAGTCATGTCCTGGATAACCATGAACGAACCACGGTTGAGCATGATGCGGCCGGCGACCTTGACTGGGATCGCGGCTGCTTCCAGCTCTTCCTTGGTCTTGTCCGCGTATTGCTTCTGCAGGTCGTTGCAGTAGCTGTCGCGACGGAAGTCGTTGGGGAAGGCATTGCCCTTGGCACGCTCGGCGGCAAGTTTTTCCTTGCGCAGGGCGATCAGGGCGTTTTCTTCCTGTTGCAGGTCTTGCGATTCGGTCTTGAGGTCGCTCATGTCGTCATTCTTTCCATCAGGTATTCGTTGCCCGTTCCGGGCAGGGCACGCGCTACCGGCGGCTGGCCAGGTAGCGCGGCATGGGGGTGCGAATTACAGGCCCTGCTTGAGGCTCGCTTCCAGGTACTGGTCAAGGTCGCCATCGAGGACCTTCTGGCAGTCGCTACGCTCGACGCCGGTACGCAAGTCCTTGATACGCGAGTCATCCAGTACGTAAGAGCGGATCTGGTGGCCCCAGCCGATGTCCGACTTGCTGTCTTCCAGCGCCTGCGAGGCGGCATTGCGCTTCTGCATTTCCAGTTCGTACAACTTGGCCCGCAGCATTTTCATGGCGGTGTCCTTGTTGGCGTGCTGGGAGCGTTCGTTCTGGCAAGCCACCACGGTATTGGTCGGTACGTGGGTGATACGGACCGCCGAGTCGGTGGTGTTCACGTGCTGACCACCGGCACCGGAGGAGCGGTAGGTGTCGATGCGCAGGTCGGACGGGTTGATCTCGATTTCGACCTTGTCGTCGATCTCGGGCGATACGAACACCGCCGAGAACGACGTGTGGCGACGGGCACCGGAGTCGAACGGGCTCTTGCGCACCAGGCGGTGCACGCCGATTTCGGTGCGCAGCCAGCCGAAGGCGTATTCGCCCTTGATGTGCACGGTTGCACCTTTGATACCGGCCACTTCACCTTCGGAAAGCTCGATGATGGTGGCATCGAAACCACGCTTGTCGGCCCAGCGCAGGTACATGCGCAGCAGGATGTTGGCCCAGTCCTGCGCTTCGGTACCACCGGAACCGGCCTGGATGTCCAGGTAGGCGTTGTTCATGTCCATCTCGCCGCTGAACATGCGACGGAACTCAAGCTGGGCCAGGTTTTCTTCCAGGCTTTCCAGCTCGGTCACGACGTCGCCGACGGCGCCTTCGTCATTTTCTTCGACGGCCATGTCGAGCAGGTCCTGGCAGTCACCCAGGCCGTTGGACAGCTTGTCCAGGGTCTCGACGACCTGGGCCAGCATGGCACGCTCGCGGCCCAGAGCCTGGGCGTACTCAGGCTTGTTCCAGACGTTGGGGTCTTCCAGCTCGCGGTTGACTTCGATCAGGCGGTCATGCTTGTGATCGTAGTCAAAGATACCCCCGAATTGACTGGGAACGCTCGGTGAGGTCCTTGATGGTGTTCAGGATCGGTTGGATTTCCATGGGCGGGCTACTCGTGCGAATTCGGTGAAAAGCCCGCGAGTATAACCGAGTCCGCAGCATGGCGGCAGACCCGCCGGGCGGTCGTATGTCGATAGGGCAACCTGCGCTCCCACACAGGCCGCGCGTCTCCAGGAGCTCAGGCGATGCCGACTTGGTTACGCCCACCGTTCTTGGCCAGGTAAAGACCTTTATCGGCCGCCGAAATCAGCTGCCGGCAATGGCTGCCGATAGCCGGAGTCTGGGTGGCCAGGCCGATGCTCACGGTCAAGAACGTATCAGCCGTCGGCGCAGTATGGGGGATGCCAAGGCCCAGCACGGTCTGGCGCAGTTTTTCGGCCACCAGCCGCGCCCCGCCTGGCGAGGTGTTGGGCAGCACCAGGGCAAACTCTTCGCCGCCATAGCGCGCCGGCAGGTCGGTCGGCCGCGAGCACGAGCTACGGATGGCTTCGGCGACCTGGCGCAAGGCCTCGTCACCGGCCAGATGGCCAAAGCTGTCGTTGTAGACTTTGAAGTAATCCACGTCGATCATCAGCAACGACAACTGCTGCTGTTCACGCATCGCCCGGCGCCATTCCAGCTCCAGGTATTCGTCGAAGTGCCGGCGGTTGGACAGCCCGGTCAGGCCATCGGAGTTCATCAGCCGCTGCAACATCAGATTGGAATCAAGCAGCTGCTGCTGGCTGACGCGCAGGGCACGGTAGGCCTCGTCGCGCTGCAGCAGGGTCAGGTAGGAACGCGAGTGGTAGCGGATGCGGGCCACCAGTTCGATGGTGTCAGGCAGCTTGACCAGGTAATCGTTGGCCCCGGCGGCAAATGCCGCACTCTTTACCAGCGGGTCTTCCTTGGTCGACAGGACAATGATCGGGATGTCCTGGGTCACCGGGTTGTTGCGGTACTCGCGCACCAGGGTCAAGCCGTCCAGGCCAGGCATGATCAGGTCTTGAAGAATGACCGTGGGCTTGATGCGCATGGCCTGGGCCACCGCCTGGTGCGGGTCGGCACAGAAGTGGAAGTCGATGTTGTCTTCATTGGCCAAGCCACGCCGCACCGCTTCGCCGATCATGGCCTGATCGTCGACCAGCAGCACCATCGCCGAGTTTTCGTTGGTGGTCGCGAAACCTTCGATCGGTAAATCATTCATCATTGTTCACCCGATCACTACCGGCCTGGCGGCGTGATTCAATACATTTCGTCATTTTGCGAAAAATTCAGTCAAGCGCCCGGCAATGCGTTCCAGCGGGCGGATTTCCACGGCGGCATCAATAGCCGCAGCAGCCTTGGGCATGCCGTACACCGCGCTGCTGGCCTGGTCCTGGGCAATGGTCAGAAAGCCCTGCTGACGCATCAGCTTCAGGCCCTGGGCACCGTCGCGGCCCATGCCGGTGAGCAGCACGCCCACTGCATCACCATTCCAGTAACGTGCCACGCTCTCGAAGAACACATCGATCGAGGGCCGGTAGATTTCATTCACAGGTTCCGCAGTGTAGGCCAGTTGGCCATTCTGTAGCAGGCGAATGTGGTGGTTGGTACCGGCCAGGAGTACCTGCCCTGGCTGCGGCGGTTCGCCTTCACGGGCCAGGCGCACCGGCAGGCCTGCTGCGCTGCTGAGCCATTCGGCCATGCCTGCGGCAAACACCTGGTCCACATGCTGGACCAGCACGATGGCCGCCGGAAACGCTGCCGGCAAGCCCTTGAGCAATACTTCGAGTGCTGCAGGGCCACCTGCCGAAGACCCGATTGCCACCAACCCGCGGCGCTGGGAAGCCTCGCGCAGCGGTGCCGCCACCGACCTTGCGGCAGGTGCACGCTGCTGGCCGACCAGCCAGCCGATATTGAGGATCTTGCGCAGCAAGGGCGCCGCCGCTTCGCGGGCATCGCCAGCGCCCAACGCAGGGGTGTCGACCACATCGAGGGCGCCATGGCCCATGGCCTCGAATACCCGGTGGACGTTCTGTTTACGGTCGACCGTGACGATGACAATGGCGCACGGGGTTTCGGCCATGATCCGCCGGGTTGCCTCGACACCGTCCATCACCGGCATGATCAGGTCCATGAGGATCAGGTCCGGTAACTGCTCGGTGCAGCGCTGCACCGCCTCGGCACCGTTACTGGCCACCCACACGACCTGGTGTGCGGGCTCCAGGGCGACCGCCCGGCGCAACGCTTCGACGGCCAGGGGCATGTCATTGACGATGGCGATCTTCATCCCTGAGCACCTCCGATCAGTTCCACAACAGCATCCAGCAACGCATCGTCGTGGAAACTGGCCTTTGCCAAATAGTAGTCGGCGCCAGCGTCCAGGCCACGCCGTCGGTCTTCCTCACGGTCTTTATAGGACACCACCATCACCGGCAATGACTGCAGGCGCTGGTCGCGACGCACCAGGGTAACCAGCTCGATACCGTCCATGCGCGGCATGTCGATGTCGGTGATCAACAGGTCGAAGTCCTCACTGCGCAGGGCGTTCCAGCCGTCCATGCCGTCCACCGCCACCGCCACGTCGTAGCCACGGTTGCCCAGCAGCTTGCGCTGCAGCTCGCGTACGGTCAGCGAGTCGTCGACCACCAGGATGCGTTTGCGGACTACGCCACGGGCTCCGCTGCTGCCGCGCTCGATGCGCTCCAGGCTGCCCGTGCTGAGCAGTTTTTCCAACGAGCGTAGCAAGTCTTCGACATCGACGATCAGGACCACCGAGCCATCATCGAGCAAGGCGCCGGAGGAAATGTCCTGCACCTTCCCCAGGCGTGGGTCGAGTGGCATCACGACCAGCACCCGCTCCCCCACCAGCCGCTCCACGGCCACGCCATACAGCTGCTCGCGCTCACGAATCACCACTACCCGCAGGCTGGCTTCATCGCTTTGCCCAGCCGGGCGATTGAGCAATTGGCTGGCCGCCACCAGGCCAATATGCCGGCCTTCGTGCCAGAAATGCTGGCGCCCCTCGATCTGCACGATCTGTTCGGCGGTCACTTCCAGCGTGCGTTCGATATGGGCCAGCGGGAAGGCGTAAGCCTCACCGCCCACCTCGACCACCAGGCTGCGAACGACCGACAGGGTCAGCGGCACCTGAAGATGGAAGCGACAGCCCTGCCCTGCCACCTGGGTCAACTCGATCGAGCCGCGCAGCTCGCGGATCAAGTGCTGCACCGCATCCAGCCCCACGCCGCGCCCGGACACTTCGGTAACCTTGTCACGCAGGCTGAAACCGGGCAGGAACAGGAACGTCAGCAGCTCCGCCTCACTCATCCGCGCCACCGTGTCAGCGGGCGACAGGGCGCGCTCGACGATGCTGCTGCGCAGGCGCTCCAGGTCGATACCGGCGCCATCGTCGATCAGCTCCAGGCTGAGCATGCCCGCCTGGTGCGAAGCCCGCAGGCGGATCACACCCTCGTCCGGCTTGCCCGCCAGCAGGCGCCGCTCGGGCAATTCGATGCCGTGGTCGACGGCATTGCGCAACAGGTGGGTCAGCGGTGCTTCGAGCTTTTCCAGCACATCGCGGTCGACCTGGGTCTTCTCCCCTTCCACCACCAGCCGCACCGGTTTGCCCAGCGAACGGCCCAGGTCGCGGACCATGCGGCTTTGCCCGGTCAGCACGTCGGCAAACGGCCGCATCCGGCAGGCCAGGGCAGTGTCATACAACAACTGCGCACGCTGGCTGGCCTGCCAGCCGAACTCATCCAGGTCGGCCGCCTGCTGCTGCAGAATCTGCTGGGTCTCTGCCAGCAGGCGCTGGGTCTGTGCCAAGGCTTCGAGCACCTCGTTGCCCTGCCCCGTGTCTTCCAGCTGCATGCGCAAGCCGTCAAGCGCCTGCATACCCTGGCCGTGCATGCGCTTGAGGCGCTGCAGGGTAGCCAGATATGGCTTGAGCCGCTGGGTTTCCACCAGCGACTTGCTGGACAGGTCAAGCAGGCTATTGAGGCGGTCGGCGGTGACACGCAGTACCCGCTCGGTACCTTCGCCAGCGCGCTTGCCAGCCTTGCGCCGCAGGGCGGGTTCGGGCTCTGGTTCCGGTGGTTCGGCTGGCATTACCATGGGGGCAGGCGGCAGGGTTGCCAGCGGCGGCACGGATGCCGCCGGTGGCACGACAGGCATGGCAGAGGCGCCCGGGTCGAGCAGGCTGGCCATTTGCGCAAGAAACACCGGCAAGGTCGCCTGCGCCCCGGCATCGCCGGGTGTGGCAATACGCATCAGCAGGTCGGTACCTTGCAACAGCGCGTCAATATGCTCGGCGGTCAGCCGCAGTCGGCCTTCCTGGGCCGCCACCAGGCAGTCTTCCATCACGTGGGCGACACTGACGCCAGCATCCACCCCGACAATGCGCGCAGCCCCCTTGAGCGAGTGGGCAGCGCGCATGCAGGCCTCGAGCTGGTCGGCCTGGGTAGGGTTGCGCTCCAGTGCCATCAGGCCGGCATTGAGCACTTGGGTCTGCGCCTCGGCCTCCAGGCTGAACAGTTCGAGCAACGATGCGTCGCGCATTTGCTCTGGGGTCATGACAGGCTCCGCTGCACGGCAGACAGTAAGTGTTGATCGTCCAGAACCCGCACGCTGCGGCCGCGCCACTGCAGGACTGCGGCGGTGAAGCGTGTGGCGTCCCGGCCACTGCCCAGCAACTGCGGGTCGAGCCGGTGAATACCGTCGATTTCCTCGACAGCCATCACCACCGGCCCGCCTTCGGCGGCCAGAATCAGCATACGTGGCATCGCCCGTGCGCTGCGTTGCTCGGTGGAGCTTGCCTGCACGCCCAGCAAATCAGCCAGTGACAGGCACGGCACCAACGCACCGCGTACATTGGCAACCCCGTGCAGCAGCCGCGAGCGCTGGTGCGGCAATGAATGCACCGCCTGCAACGGGGCGATTTCGGCCAGGCAGGCGGTAGCCAGCGCCAGCCACTCTTCGCCCAGACGGAACAGCAGCATCGAGCGACCGGTGTTTTCCGCGTCCGGCTGCACCGCTGCAGCCTGGTGCTCCTGCACCAGCGCATAGCGGTCGAGCAAACGCGTGGCCGCAGCGGCATACACCTCGCAATTACGGCAATGAACATGCCGCTCCAGCAGTGGGCACTGCTTGTCGCCGCGCACGCCAATGCGGTTCCAGCAGTCGTCGATGTGCGCGTCATCCTCGGCGAGCAATTGCATCGCGGATTCACTGTTCATCGTTCAGACTCCCGGCCAGCCCGCGCCGCGCGCTCCTGAAGGCGCCGAGCGCCGGCCAGGTCACCCTGGGCCGCCAGCAAGGCGGCCAGGTGCACCAGCGCCTCGGGGTGCTGTGGTTCCAGATACAGGGCCTTGCGATAGTGGCTCAGCGCCTGCTGCGCATCGCCTTCGGTATCACTGAGCAAACCCAGCCAGTAGTACACCTGTGCCGACGGCGGGTACTGGCTCAGGTAGCGCTGGCATTCGCTACGGGCCTGCTCGCTGGCGCCGGCATTGGCCAGCCGGGCAATGCCGGCCAGCAACTCGCTGGCCCCCTCGTGGCTGTGCTCGCGGGCTGGCGCTGGCCTGGCCGCCACCGGCAGCACACGCAGCGAACGAGGCAACGGCACACTGGGCTGCGGATAAACCGGTGCGGGCAACGTCGTGAACGCCCGCTTGGCAGGTTGGGCGGGTGCCGCCGCCAAGGAGGCGCTGTCGCCTTCATGACGCACATAGGCAAACGACTGGGCGATCCCCAATGGACGCATGCCCATGCGTGCCAGCAAGCTGCCTTCGGCCGGGCCGATAAACAGCACACCCTGCGGATGCAGCAAGCGCTTGAGCACTTCGAATACACGCTGTTGGGTCGGTACGTCGAAATAGATCAACAGGTTGCGACAGAACACGAAGTCATACAGGCCGTCGCGGCTGGCCAGCGCCGGGTCAAGCACATTGCCCACCCGCAGGCTGACTTGCTGGCGTACCCGCTCATGCAGGCGGTGGCCTTCGTCCAGAGCATCGAAGTAGCGCTCGCGAAAGCCCAGTTCGCTACCCCGGAACGCATTGCGCCCATATACCGCCTGCCCGGCCTTGGCTACTGAACTTGGGCTGATGTCCATTCCATCGACAAGGAATGCCCCAGGCGCCATGCCGGCGTCAAACAAGGCCATGGCCAGCGAATAGGGCTCCTCGCCGGTAGAGCACGGCAGGCTGAGCAATCGCAGCGGGCGCGCGCCAGCCAGTTGAGCCAGCCGTTTATGGGCCAGGCTGGCCAGCGCAGTGAAGGATTCGGGGTAACGGAAAAACCAGGTTTCCGGGACGATCACCGCTTCGATCAGCGCCTGTTGCTCATCTGCCGACTGCTGCAGGCGCAGCCAGTAATCGTCCAGGTCCATCGCGCCCGCAGCCACGCAACGTTGGCGCAGCGCGCGTTCGACCATGGGCGCGCCCACCGACTCCACGTCCAGGCCAATACGCTCGCGCAAGAAGCGGAAGAAACGCTGTTCGTTCATGTAGGCATCCCTGTCGGGTCTTGCGTGTACAGCAATGCGTGCACGGTGTCGGGCAGCAGGTCATTGACTTCGATGCGCTGCAGCAGGCCTTGGGCATCCTGGCGCACCGGGCCCAGATACGGCGCATCGCCTGTGTCCACCCCATAGGGCTGGAACTCGTCCGGTTGGCAACGCAGGGTTTCGGTGGCCTGCTCCAGGATCAGGCCAAGCTGCAGGCCGCCTCGGTAGTGCACCAGCACCAGGCGGGTGCTGGTGCGTTGCACCGCCGGCTGGCCAAAGCTCAAGGCGGCAAGGTCGATGACCGGAACCAGCTGGCCACGATGGGCGAGGATGCCCGCGACCCAGGCAGGTGCCTGGGCGATCGGCTTGAGCGGCTGACGCGGCAGCACTTCGATCACCTCGTGCACGCTCAGGGCAAAACGCTGCGCTCTGATGCGAAACTGCAGGTACAACGCCCCCTCGGTGTTCGCCGCCCGCGCGGTGCGCAGTTGCAAGTCGTTCATCGCGGTCAGACTTTGAAGCGCGACACGCCGCCACGCAGGCCCGCGGCCACCTGGCTCAGCTCGTCGATGGCATAGCTGGCCTGGCGCAGCGACTCGACAGTCTGGGTGCTGGCATCGCTGAGCTGGGCCAGCGCCTGGTTGATCTGCTCGGCACCGGTGGCCTGGGCCTGCATACCTTCGTTGACCATCAATACGCGCGGCGCCAAGGCCTGCACCTGGTGAATGATCTGGCTCAGTTGCTCGCCCACCTGCTGCACCTCGAACATGCCGCGGCGCACTTCTTCGGAGAACTTGTCCATCCCCATGACACCGGCCGACACTGCCGACTGGATCTCGCGCACCATTTGCTCGATGTCGTAGGTGGCCACGGCGGTCTGGTCGGCCAGGCGGCGCACTTCGGTAGCGACCACGGCAAAGCCGCGGCCATATTCACCGGCCTTTTCCGCTTCGATGGCGGCGTTGAGCGACAGCAGATTGGTCTGGTCGGCAACCTTGACGATGGTTACCACCATCTGGGTGATGTTGCTGGCTTTCTCGTTGAGGATACCGAGCTTGGCATTGACCAGGTCGGCAGCGCCCATCACCTGGTGCATGGTCTCTTCCATGCGTGCCAGGCCCTGCTGCCCGGAGCCTGCCAGACTGGATGCCTGATCAGCAGCCGTCGTCACTTCGGTCATGGTGCGCACCAGGTCCCGCGAAGTCGCGGCGATTTCCCGCGAGGTGGCGCCGATTTCAGTGGTAGTGGCGGCCGTCTCGGTGGCGGTGGCCTGCTGCTGCTTGGAGGTGGCGGCAATTTCGGTGACCGAAGTGGTCACCTGCACCGACGAGCGTTGGGCCTGGGCCACCAGGTTGGCCAGTGCCTCGGCCATTTCGTTGAAGCCGCTTTCGATGGCACCGAATTCGTCCTTGCGATCCAGGCTCAGGCGCATGCTCAGGTCACCGGAACGCAGCTTGTCGAGGGCATGCACGATACGCTGCACGGGCGCTGTGATAGCACGCAGCAGCAGCAGGCCGCAGATGCCGGCAGCAACGATTGCCAGCAACAGTGAGACCACCATGCTGCCCTTGGCCGTGTTGACCGCGTTGACGATATCGTCGGTGGCGGCATTGGCAGAGGCACGATTATTCTCGATCACTTCATTCAGGTGCTCGCGCCCATCCTTCCAGGCCGGGGTGAGGACTTCGTTGATCAGCCGTTGGGCCTCGTCGTAGTTGCGCTGACCGTAGGCATCCAGCACTTGGTTGACGATCTTGAGGTAGCTTTCTTCCAGTTGCACGAAGCTGTCAAATCGGGTTTGGTCGTCTTTGTCCTGGATGGTGGCCTGGTAGCTGGCCATGTATTGCTTCAGCCGGTTATCGAAGCTTCTGAACAGTTCCAGGTCGGCCGATGTGATTTCACGATGGTTGGACAGGCCCACCAGTTGCTGGCTGGTGACGTAGCTGTCGACCCAGGCGCTGCGGATCATCGAGCTGTAGTAGACGCCGGGAATGCTGTCGGTCCCCACCGCCTCTTCGGCGGTTTCGATAGTCACCAACCGCGAGTAGGCGGCCACGATCATCAGCAGCATGATGGCGATGATCACGGCGAAACTTGCCAGGATCCGTTGGCGCAAGGTCCAGTTCTTCACATTCAGCCCTCAGGAATTCACAACGAGCGGGAAAAATCGCCGAAGTATAGCCCAGAGGTCTTACGGTATTGATGTGATTGTCGTCAGGAATTTTGCGCCTGGGGGACCGAGCGCTGCGCGGGCGGCGCTCGATCTCACAGGCGCTCAATAGGCCGTGGCAAGCACCGCCACTACGCTGCAGCCAACCGCACCTGGCTTTCCAGTTCCTGGCGCAAGCCCGGGTCCAGCCGCAGCTGGCGGGCCAGCTCGTCCAGGTAGGCACGCTCCATGAAGTTTTCCTGATCGACCATCATCACGCTGGCCAGGTACATCTCGGCAGCCATCTCCGGCGTTTGCGCAGCGCGGGCCACTTCGGCCGGGTCCAGCGGCTTGTTCAGCTCGGCATGCAGCCAGTGCTGCAATTCGCGATCGCTGTCCAGGCGCGTGAATTCGCCCTCGATCAACGCCCGCTCGCGCTCGTCAATATGCCCATCGGACTTGGCCGCCGCCACCAGGGCGCGCAGTACCGCCTGGCTGTGCTGCTCGGCCTGGGCCGGCGGCAGGCGGTCGATGGTTTGAGGCTCGGCTGCGGCCCCCCGCTGGTTTGCCTGCCAGTTGCCGTAAGCTTTATAGGCCAGTACCCCCAGCGCGGCGAGGCCGCCGTATGTCAGGGCCTTGCCACCGTATTTGCGGGCCTTCTTGCTACCCAGCAACAGGCCCAGAGCGCCCCCACCCAGCAGGCCGCCCCCTGCCCCGGACAACAACCCGCCCAACCCGCCCGAAGGGCTGCCAGGCTTGGTGGCGCCCCCCTGCTTTTCGAGCAGTTGCTGGCCGGATTTGAGGAGTTGATCGAGCAAGCCACGGGTGTTCATTCGCGTGTCTCCACGTAAGAAGATTCAAACGCCAGAGTAAGGCTTGACGGAGCACACGCCATGCAGGGATTTGCTTCAGGATGTTGCGTTAGCGGGCAAAAAGCCAACTAGACTCGATATCGCCAATACCTCGCACTCACGCACTACGCTTATAACGATTGTTTCACTGCTTGCCTCATGACTGCCCGAACAAGATCGCCAAGAAGAGGGAACACCATGTCAGTGCACAAGACCGCATTGCTCGGCGCCACCACCTGCGCCATGCTGGCCGGCGCCAGCCTGCAGGCCGCCGAAGCGCCCAAGGCCCTGGGGGCCGGCGAGGGGCGCCTGGACATCGTCGCCTGGCCCGGCTACATCGAACGCGGTGAAAGCGACAAGGCCTACGACTGGGTGACCGGTTTCGAAAAGGAAACCGGCTGCAAGGTCAGCGTGAAAACGGCCGCCACCTCGGACGAGATGGTCAGTCTGATGACCAAGGGCGGCTATGACCTGGTCACCGCCTCGGGCGATGCATCGCTGCGGCTGATTGCAGGCAAGCGCGTACAGCCGATCAACACCGCCTTGATCCCCAACTGGAAGAGCATCGACCCGCGCCTGCAGAACGGTAGCTGGTATGTGGTCGACAAGCAGGTGTACGGCACGCCGTACCAGTGGGGGCCAAACGTGCTGCTGTACAACACCGACACCTTCAAGCAGGCGCCCACCAGCTGGAGCGTGGTGTTCGAGCCGCAGAACCTGCCCGACGGCAAGCCGAACAAGGGCCGCGTGCAAGCCTATGACGGGCCGATCTACATCGCCGATGCAGCGCTGTACCTGAAGTCGGCCAGGCCCGAACTGGGCATCAAGGACCCGTACGAACTGAACGAGGCACAATACAAGGCTGTGCTGGAACTGCTGCGCCAGCAGCAACCGCTGATCCACCGCTATTGGCATGACGCCACGGTCCAGATGAGCGACGTGAAAAACGAAGGCGTGGTTGCCTCCAGCTCCTGGGGCTACATGGTCAATGGCCTCAAGGCCGAGAACCAGCCAGTGGCCTCGACCATCCCCAAGGAGGGCGCGACCGGCTGGGCCGACACCACCATGCTGCACGCCGAGGCCAAGCACCCCAATTGCGCCTACAAGTGGATGGACTGGTCGTTGCAACCTAAGGTGCAAGGCGATGTGGCGGCCTGGTTCGGCTCGTTGCCGGCTGTGCCGGCGGCGTGCACCGGCAGCGAGCTGCTGGGGGCCGAGGGCTGCAAGACCAACGGCTTCGACAACTTCGACAAGATTGCCTTCTGGAAAACACCGCAGGCCCAAGGGGGCAAGTTCGTGCCTTACAGCCGCTGGACCCAGGACTACATTGCGATCATGGGTGGTCGCTGAGGTTGCCTGAATGCCTGTACCGGCCTTTTCCCGGGCAAGCCCGCTCCCCCAGGTTCTTCACCGCCTGCAAGGGTGGCGCGCCCTGTAGGAGCGGGTTCACCCGCGAAGAGGCCGGCACAGGAGAACCCTTGTTGTCCGGAGTCCACGCATGCCCCTAGCCGTCCAGTTCACCCAGGTTTCCCGCACCTTCGGCGAGGTCAAGGCCGTCGACCAGGTCAGCATCGACATCATCGATGGCGAGTTCTTTTCCATGCTCGGCCCTTCCGGCTCGGGCAAGACCACCTGCCTGCGCCTGATCGCAGGCTTCGAGCAACCCTCCAGCGGTTCGATCCGCATCCAAGGGGTCGAGGCCGCTGGCCTGCCGCCCTACCAACGTGACGTCAACACCGTGTTCCAGGACTATGCGCTGTTCCCGCACATGAACGTGCTGGACAACATCGCCTATGGCCTGAAAGTAAAAGGCGTGGGCAAGGCCGAACGCCACAGCCGCGCCGAAGAAGCCCTGGCCATGGTAGCCCTGGCCGGCTATGGCGCGCGCAAGCCGGCACAGCTGTCTGGCGGCCAGCGTCAGCGCGTGGCCCTGGCCCGGGCGTTGGTCAACCGGCCGCGGGTGCTGCTGCTGGATGAGCCACTGGGCGCGCTGGACCTGAAATTGCGCGAACAGATGCAAGGCGAGCTGAAAAAGCTGCAACGCCAACTGGGCATCACCTTCATCTTCGTCACCCACGACCAGACCGAAGCACTGTCGATGTCTGACCGGGTCGCGGTGTTCAACCGCGGCCGTATCGAACAGGTCGACACCCCGCGCAACCTGTACATGAAGCCCAGCACAACCTTCGTCGCTGAATTCGTCGGCACGTCCAACGTGGTGCGGGGCGAGCTGGCCATGCAGCTCAACGGCAGCCCGGCGCCCTTCTCCATCCGTCCCGAGCACATTCGCCTGGGCGACCCGGTAGTGACCAGCCATGAGGTACAGGTCAGCGGCGTGCTGCACGATGTCCAGTACCAAGGCAGCGCCACCCGCTACGAACTGCAGCTGGACAACGGTCAACTGCTGGCAGTAAGCCAGGCCAATGACCGCTGGCAGAAGCAGGTGCAGGCCTGGCAGCCCGGGCAACGCCTGCAGGCGCACTGGCCCCGCGAGGCCATGACGGTGCTGCAGGAAACCGAGGGCCGCTGACATGAGCACACTGCGCGCCCTGTCCAACCTGCTGTACCGGCGCCCCAACCTGTACCTGGCACTGCTGTTGATCCCGCCACTGACCTGGTTCGGCGCGATTTACCTGGGCTCGCTGCTGAACCTGCTGTGGCAGGGCTTCTATACCTTCGACGACTTCACCATGGCGGTGACCCCGGACCTGACCCTGGGCAACTTCGCCGCGCTGTTCAACCCGTCGAACTTCGACATCATCCTGCGCACCCTGGGCATGGCGGTGGCAGTGTCGCTGGCCAGCGCGGTACTGGCCTTCCCCATCGCCTATTACATGGCGCGCTACACCAGCGGCAAGACCAAGGCGTTTTTCTACATCGCGGTGATGATGCCGATGTGGGCCAGCTACATCGTCAAGACCTATGCCTGGACCCTGCTGCTGGCCAAGGGCGGCGTGGCCCAGTGGTTCGTCCAGCAGTTGCACCTGGATGGCCTGCTGCAGGCGGTGCTGGCCGTGCCGGGCGTGGGCGGCAGCACGCTGTCGACTTCGCACCTGGGGCGCTTCCTGGTGTTCGTGTATATCTGGCTGCCGTTCATGATCCTGCCGATCCAGGCCTCGCTGGAGCGCTTGCCACCGTCGCTGCTGCAGGCGTCGGCGGACCTGGGCGCCCGGCCAGGGCAAACCTTCGTGCAGGTGATCCTGCCGCTGTCGATCCCCGGCATCGCCGCCGGCTCGATCTTCACCTTCTCGCTCACCCTGGGCGACTTCATCGTGCCGCAGCTGGTCGGCCCGCCCGGCTACTTCATCGGCAGCATGGTCTATGCCCAGCAAGGGGCGATCGGCAACATGCCGATGGCCGCCGCGTTCACCTTGGTGCCCATCGTGCTGATCGCGGTATACCTGGCCATCGTCAAACGCCTGGGGGCTTTCGATGCACTCTGAAAAAGCGTCTGCAGGGCTGCGCCTGGCGGCCTGGGGCGGGTTGCTGTTCCTGCACTTCCCGATCCTGATCATCTTCCTGTACGCCTTCAACACCGAAGACGCGGCGTTCAGCTTTCCGCCCAAGGGCTTTACCCTGAAGTGGATCGACGTGGCCTTCGCCCGGCCCGATGTGCTCGAGGCAATCAAGCTGTCGCTGCAGGTGGCTTGCCTGGCCACCTTGATCGCACTGGTGCTCGGTACGCTGGCCTCGGCGGCGCTCTATCGGCGCAGCTTCTTCGGCAAGGAGAGCATTTCGCTGGTGCTGATCCTGCCCATCGCCCTGCCAGGCATCATCACCGGCATCGCCCTGCTCTCGGCGTTCAAGACGCTGGGGATAGAGCCCGGGGTGTTCACCATCGTAGTCGGCCACGCCACGTTCTGCGTGGTGATCGTCTACAACAATGTGATCGCCCGCCTGCGGCGTACCTCGCAAAGCCTGATCGAAGCCTCGATGGACCTTGGCGCCGACGGTTGGCAGACCTTCCGCTACATCGTCCTGCCCAACCTCGGCTCGGCGCTGCTGGCGGGCGGCATGCTGGCCTTTGCCTTGTCGTTCGATGAAATCATCGTCACCACGTTCACCGCCGGCCACGAGCGCACCCTGCCGATCTGGCTGCTCAACCAGCTCAGCCGCCCGCGCGACGTGCCCGTGACCAACGTTGTCGCCATGCTGGTGATGCTGGTGACCATGCTGCCGATTCTTGGCGCCTATTACCTGACCCGTGGCGGCGACAGCGTCGCGGGCGGTGGCAAATGACCCTGGAGGAGCCCCCGATGCAAACGCAGATGCTGATCAATGGCCAGCTGGTCGCTGGCCAAGGCCCGGCCTGGACCGTGCTCAACCCGGCGCTGGGCATTGCCCTGGCGCAGATCAACGAAGCCACCGAGGCGCAGGTGGACAGTGCCGTGCGCGCTGCCGACCAGGCCTTCGACAGCTGGTCGCAAACCAGCCCTAAAGAACGTTCGCAGGCTTTGCTGGCGCTGGCCGATGCCATCGAAGCCCATGGCGATGAACTGGCCCGGCTGGAATCACAGAACTGCGGCAAGCCCCTGAGCGCTGCACTCAACGACGAGATCCCGGCGATTGCCGATGTGTTCCGTTACTTTGCCGGTGCTGCGCGCTGCCTGGGCGGCTCGGCGGCTGGCGAGTACCTGCCGGGCCACACCTCGATGATCCGCCGCGACCCGTTGGGCGTGGTGGCTTCCATCGCGCCGTGGAACTACCCGCTGATGATGCTGGCCTGGAAGATCGCACCGGCCCTGGCTGCCGGCAACACCGTGGTGATAAAGCCGTCCGAGCTGACGCCGCTGACGGCCCTGCGCCTGGGCGAACTGGCCCAGGACCTGCTACCACCCGGGGTGCTGAACATTCTCTTCGGCCGCGGCCAGACGGTCGGCAACCCGTTGATAACCCACCCCAAGGTGCGCATGGTGTCGCTGACCGGCTCGATCCCCACCGGCGCGCACATCATCAGCGCCACCGCCGACAGCGTGAAACGCATGCACATGGAGCTGGGCGGCAAGGCGCCGGTGCTGGTGTTCGATGACGCTGACATCGATGCCGCCATCGACGGCATCCGCACCTTCGGCTTCTACAACGCTGGCCAGGACTGCACCGCAGCCTGCCGCCTGTATGTGCAGGACGGGATCTACGAGCGCTTCGTCGAACGCCTGGGTAAAGCCGTAGCCAGCCTCAAGCCGGGCCTGCAGGAATCCGAAGAAACCGAGCTGGGGCCACTGATCAGCGCCCAGCACCGCGACAAGGTCGCCGGGTTGGTTCAGCGGGCCATCGCCCAGCCGCACATTCGTCTGGTAACCGGTGGCAAGCCAATAGCGGGCGATGGCTTTTTCTTCGAGCCTACCGTGCTGGCCGACGCCCTGCAGGACGACGAGATCGTGCGCAACGAAGTTTTTGGCCCGGTGGTTTCGGTCACCCGCTTCACCGATGAAGCGCAGGCACTGGAATGGGCCAACGACTCCAACTACGGCCTGGCCTCATCGGTATGGACCCGCGACACCGGCCGCGCCCACCGCCTGGCGGCGCGCTTGCAGTATGGCTGCACCTGGGTGAATACCCACTTCATGCTGGTCAGCGAAATGCCCCATGGCGGGCAGAAGCATTCGGGGTATGGCAAGGACATGTCGATGTATGGGCTGGAGGACTACACCTGTGTGCGGCATGTGATGATCAAGCACTAAGTGCTCGCGTTGACCGAGGGGCTTGAATGCCCCTCGGCCAACGTCTCAGAATTTTCCTTCAACCGTGATCTACTCCCTCCTACTGCACGTTCATTGAGCTCTCTTGACTGGTATCATAATCTGATACCATGAATAATCATCAGCAAGCCACACTTGAAGCATTACTTAAAAGGCCGGTTCCCAGAACACTGGAGTGGGCGCGGGTGGAGTCTCTGCTGGTATCGCTGGGTGCCAGGGTCATAGAAGGAAGAGGATCACGGGTTCGCTTTGAACTCAATGGAGCAGTGGCAACCTTCCACCGCCCTCATCCGGACAGGCACGCCAAGCCCAATCAACCAAGAGACGCCCGCCAGTTCATTGAGCAGGCAGGAGTATTACCATGAATGTAATGACTTACCGCGGATACGCCGCTCGTATCGAATACAGCGACGAAGACCAGTTGTTGATCGGCCATGTCGCCGGTATTCGCGACGTGATAGGTTTTCATGGCGAATCGATCAGTGAGTTGCGCCAGGCATTTGAAGAAGCCGTTGACGATTATCTTGAGACTTGCGAACGCCTTGGGCGGGAACCGCAGAAAACGTATTCCGGCAAGCTCAGCCTACGCCTTGAGCCTACCCTTCACGCCAGTGTGGCGGCCAAGGCGGAGCTGGCCGAAAAAAGCATCAACCAATGGGTAAGCGATATTCTCAGCAAGGCTGCCTATAGCTGAACCCTGGGCCGCTTTGCGGCCCTTTCGCGAAACACGGCCACTCCTGCAAGGGCCGCGCAAGGCATGGGTCAGTCGCGCAAATCCGACTCGTGAATCGGGTTGGCGCGGCTGGTCGCACGCTGGTATTGCGCAGGCCAGGTGGCCTTGTTGCCGCCCAGGTCGTCATCGGCATGCAGTGGCCAGTACGGGTCGCGCAACAGTTCGCGGGCGAGGAAGATGATATCGGCCTGGCCGGTGCGCAGGATGTGCTCGGCCTGGGCCGGTTCGGTGATCATGCCCACGGTGCCGGTGGCGATTTCCGATTCCTTGCGCACGCGCTCGGCAAAGCGGGTCTGGTAGCCGGGGCCGGTGGGGATCTCGGCGTTGACCGAGGTGCCACCAGAAGAAACATCGATCAGATCCACGCCCAAACTCCGCAGGCGGCGTGCCAGTTCGACGGTTTCATCCGGGTTCCAGCCATCCTCTACCCAATCGGTAGCCGATACCCGCACGAACAGCGGCAATTCGGCAGGCCAGGTTTTGCGCACGGCCTCGACCACCTCCAGGGTCAGGCGGATACGGTTTTCGAAGCAACTGCCATATTGATCACGGCGCTGGTTGCTCAGCGGTGACAGGAACTGGTGCAGCAGGTAGCCATGGGCAGCATGGATTTCCACCACCTTGAATCCAGCCTTCAAGGCGCGCTCGGTCGAGGCGACGAAGGCGGCGATCACCTCCTGGATCTCGTCCTGGCTCAACTCGCGTGGAGGTGTGTGCTGCGGATCGAAGGCGATCTTCGACGGCCCCACCGGCTGCCAGCCGCCCTCCTCCAGTTTGACGCTGCCTTGTTTGCCAAGCCACGGGCGGTAGGTACTGGCTTTGCGCCCGGCGTGAGCCAGCTGGATGCCAGGCACGGCCCCCTGGGCACTGATGAAGCGGGTGATGCGCTGCAACGGCGCGATCTGGGCGTCGTCCCAAAGGCCCAGGTCTTCGGCTGTGATACGGCCATCGGCGGTCACCGCTACGGCTTCAGTGATTACCAGGCCGGCGCCACCGACGGCGCGGCTGCCTAAATGGACGAGATGCCAGTCGTTGGCCAAGCCATCGACGGCGGAATACTGGCACATTGGTGACACGGCGATGCGGTTGGGCAAGGTCAGCTGACGCAGGGTGTAAGGCTCGAGCAGCAGGCTCATGAGGGCACCTCCCAAGGACTCCAATGGTGATCCGGCCCGGACACTCAAGTGCACATCCCTGGCCCGGTGCCGGTCATTAATGAGACTAGACCAGATTGGTGGGGGGGAAGGTTCTGTGGGATGGCGAGGGGTTCGCCGAAAGGTTTGCAGCGCCTGTGAGATCGAGCGCCGCCCGCGCGGCGCATCGCGGATAAATCCGCTCCTACATCTGTTTCGGGCCAATCACTCCTGTGCCGCCAACAGGGACCGCCTTGATGCATGGCTGAAGACCGATGAAAAGCAGTGGTGCCCACCTCGATATCGAAGGGAACAAACAAGGCGAACAGCGGTGGCCTCACAGGAGTGACTGGCCCGAAACAAACTGTAGGAGCGGATTTATCCGCGATGCGCCGCGCGGGCGGCGCTCCTGCAAGAATCAAGGCAGGCACTTAATGGCCTTAGTACGGCCCCGGAATTTCTGAATGGTCCGACGCATGTATCAGACGTTTCCTACACATATGAGCTGGCGATGCCTAGCTGAGGAAAATATCCTACAGACCCTGTCGACTCGCGTCTGATTGTTCCTGGAAACACCGCCCTTTAGGCTTTTCGTGTCGCTGAAAGCATCAGCGATGCGGGTGTGGAAACCCGGTCAATCTTCAAGTGCCTGTCGTAATGGCAGCTGTACACGGGAGGCCGTATGGCCTACCGGGGTTCCTTGAAGACCGGTTTTCCACCCCGTGTACAGTTGCCGCCCTTCGTGTGGAAACGGCGGTGGCAACTCCTTAAATCTTCAAGGAATTGCTATGAAAAAGATCGTCCCCCGACCCACCCCATCATTTCGACCTTCCCTCCGACAAGACCCTCACCAACGCCGTCAGCGATGGCATCGTGCCCATCGATCATGTGGTGAAGATCACCCATTACCTGATGCTCGCCTATAACCATTGCCACCGAACCCTCGATGCCATCGAAGATGACCGCACCCGGGAATCGCTGGTGAATGGGCTGCGTGCCATGCAGATTGCCTGGGGTCAGGCGGATGCGCTGTCACTCGCCTTGGAGCGGAGTACCAGCCTTCATTGAGGTTAGATTTGCTGGCCTCTTCGCGGGTGAACCCGCTCCCACAGGGTCATCACAGGCTCCAAGGCTTGCGCCTGACCTGTGGGAGCGGGTTCATCGAGGCGTCGAACCGCCGCGAAGAGGCCAGAACAGGCAATCAGGAAATTTCAGGAGAGGAATCGATGACCACAGACGACACCCAATTCACTGTCGGCAAAACCACCTTCTTCCAAGGCGAACACCAGACCCATCCCCTGTTCCGCATCGAGCCAGGCATTCCCTGCCGGGATGCCCGCGAGCAGGCATCGGAGTTGATGGGCTATGTAAGAGAGCTGACCATCATCGGTCTGATGGATGAAAAACCGATGATGATCTGGGCATCCCATTACCTGAGTGCCATGGCCAAGGCACTAATGGATGATGCCGAGCTGGGCATGACGCATAAACCGTTGGGTGACTGAAACCTCCTTCATTCCGCGGTCTGACTGTAATCAGCAAAAGTCGACCGCCCTTTAAGCGCTAGGGTAGTACCACCCACGACAACCCTTTCCACCCGGCCTACCGGGCATCTTAGAAAAATCCTACAGCCTATTACTTAAAGTTCTACGTTCTCTTGGGAAATTCTTCTCAAGCAACATCTCCCTCCTCCTATCGCTGTTCTGCCTCTCAAATACTATTGTCCACCACGTCACGGCGACCAATGAAGCCAATCACGCAGTTAGCACAAACCCGACCTCCACGCTCGCGAGTTGAGTCAATGACGGATATCCCCTTTACAGAAAAACCGAAAGTATTAGATAAGTTCATTACTGAACACGAGCAAAATTTACTCACAAATTCATTTTCGGGTGCAATATGGAGATATGGCTGGCCCATTAATACAATTCCCCTCGCACGTCCTTGCTGGCACATCTTCATAGCCGGTAGCAAACGTACTTCACTGGAGTGCTGCGAGCATGAACTGGCCAGCGACAGCCATTGGGGCTTTCTACTTGATATTTGGAGGCGCACGCAGCTTGCTCACATGCGTGACTGTTTGCTGCTGGGTGTTTACGCAAACGGCCAGACTTTCGGCCAAGACAGTCCTATTCATAGAGATAACAAATCAATTGAACCAGGAAAAACCGCAGTCCTCTTCTGCAATGCCCAGTGGGAAACCACATGGGGCGGCGAACTGATTCTATTCGATCAGCAGAAGAATGACACCATCGCTGCCATACAACCAAAGCCGGGACGCATAGCGATTTTCGACGGACACATACCGCACAGAGCCAGAGCGCCCACCGTTGACTGCGACAAATTGCGAATCACTATCGCTTTCAAGACCATGAATAAGGATATTAAACAATGAGCACACGCGCCGAACTGATAGTAGCAGTAATAGATAAAACGGCAAAACCCATCAATCAAACTGGGGGAGCAGCAGCAATCCACGACCAATTCAACACAGATAAAACCGGATTTTCACTAGTCATCCAAACAGCACAGACAACTACGGCGATAGCCTCAGTAGTCTCCGTCACTCACCTCCCGATAGGTGCTGTACCCTTCATTAACATTGTTACCAATACCCTTTCTGGCACGTGACCTTCCTGAAAGTCGCGGCAGACCTCAAAGAGGGCGCGGAAATTAAGAGCGGAGATGTCATAAGTTTGGCAAGCAACGTCGCAGGCATCGTGGCCTCGTTCGCCATTCTGGCCGGAGCACCTTTAATTGCTGGAGGGGCCACAGTCGTGGGCGTAACCGCCACACTCTATAGCATCTTCAATTCTGACCTGGCTAAAGCAGCTTACGACAAGATGGCTCCACTCTTTACCAGCCTGCTGAGTCAAGGTGACCTTACTGGTTTTACCGCGCCACGGATTGCGCCTGACTTCACACTCGCTTCACCTGACCAGATACTTTCCACCCACCAGGGAATGATCACAACCGTTAACTGGAACTCTGACTCTTCAGAAATATCCCTAGGCACCGAACCACTAAGTTTTCCAGATAGCAGCCAGGCTCACACCGCCCCAACAGGGAGCGAGACTTTCAATTCAACGCAACCGCCTCCCCTTAGCGGAAACTCCAGCAGCAACTCAGTAGCGGTGACATCTACCCCTGACATATCTGCCCCTGACGCAACACTGACTATAAGCATAGAAAGTATAGATGGTATAAAGTCACCCGACCAAGCACCATCAATTACCGTACCTATTGACGACAACCAGGACAATCAAGATAACTACATATGCTGTAGCAGCGCGCAGCAGGATCAGTACTTCTAGCCAACCTGTAAAACCCTCCACGCCGTAACGGGCCGATATGAATATCTGGCAGCAATCGCTAAAACTCATACGTGAACTCCCGCCTCACAAACAAGCCAAAGCGCTATTAATAGGCGGACTTATAAATCTCACCCTAGGCACCAGCTTCACATTCATGTGGCGCGAACACAAAAACACCAATGAAGAGTTATGGTCGCGAGTTCCAGCCTTTCTCACCTCCAAGCCTGAAACCTGGGATAGCGACAAATCTCTTTATACGTTCAGCATCAAGTTTAAAACTTCAAATGGAAAGCACCACAACGCTCATCTTTATGCAGACAAAATATACTATGATGCAGCGAGCCTGGACCTAAATACGCCACTCTTTGTTGACATAGCAACCTCTAAAAGCGCTGCAACGGCTCAGCGCTTAATCGCTCCTAATGGAATGTTTCTTTATGATTCTGCAATGGCGGCACATGTCACCCATGTAAGAAACCGGGAGACCACATTAGCAGTTATCATTTTCTCATTTATCGGCATCAGCATCTTGATTGCGGCAGCGGCGATCTACTACCGCCCCAGAAAGGAGTGCAACTGAACCTGAGCAGCACCTGGGAGATCGAGCGCCGCGCGGGCGGCGCTCGATTTGTGCCCCAGCGCAAGATCCAAGGCAGGCACCTGACGCTAAACTCAGCGCGGCTCCATATGCGCAATCATCAACTGCACACTCTCATTACCGCGAAACTCGTTCACATCCAGCTTGTACGCCAACTCCACCCAGCGCACCGTCGGGTTTGGCCACACTTCGCGGTCAATGCCGAAGGCAATGCCATCCAGCCGCACCGAGCCACATTCGCTCTTGAGCACCACTTTCAGGTGCCGTTCGCCAACCACACGCTGCTCCACCAACTGGAACACGCCATGGAACAGCGGCTCCGGGAAGTGCTGGCCCCAAGGCCCGGCGTGGCGCAGGGCCTTGGCCAGGTCGAGGTGGAATTCCTCGACCGCCAGGCTACCGTCGGATAACAGCCGGCCGGTCAGGTCTTCTTCGCGCAGTTGACGCCGCACCTCTTCATCGAACGCCTCGGCAAATGCCGGGAAATTGGCCTCGGGCAACGATAACCCTGCCGCCATGGCGTGGCCGCCGAACTTGCTGATCAACTGCGGATGGCGCGCCGCCACGGCATCCAGCGCATCGCGAATATGGAAGCCCGGCACCGAACGCGCCGAGCCTTTGAGCATGCCATCACCAGCATCGGCGAAGGCGATGGTCGGCCGGTGGTAACGCTCCTTCAAGCGCGAAGCCAGAATACCGATCACGCCCTGGTGCCAGTCGGCATCGAACAGGCACAACCCATACGGCATCGACTCGACCGGCAGGTCCTTGAGC
Organism: Pseudomonas sp. CGJS7; assembly: GCF_036961695.1. Taxonomy (NCBI): domain Bacteria; kingdom Pseudomonadati; phylum Pseudomonadota; class Gammaproteobacteria; order Pseudomonadales; family Pseudomonadaceae; genus Pseudomonas; species Pseudomonas sp. CGJS7. The sequence continues at coordinate 73,804 of NZ_JBAMDI010000003.1, forward strand.
TGGGCCAGGGCCTCGCGCTGCATGCCCTGCTCGATGGACTTGCGGTCCTGGTTCAGGTCGTCCAGTTGCTGGGCCATGTCCTGGGCCAGCGCCGCGTCTTCGCACAGCAGGCATTCGATACCCAGGCTCATGTCGTCCAGCCGCCCTGCGGCGTTCAACCGCGGGCCGAGGATGAAACCGAGGTCGGTCGAGGTGATGCGCCGGTGATCACGGCGGGCCACTTCGAGAATGGCCTTCAGCCCCGGTCGGGCTCGGCCGGCGCGGATGCGCTCGAGGCCTTGGTGCACCAGGATGCGGTTGTTGGCATCCAGCGGCACCACGTCAGCAACACTGCCCAGCGCCACCAGATCGAGCAGTTCGCCAATGTTCGGCTGTGGCTGCGCCTCGTAGCGCCCAAGGCTGCGCAAGCGAGCGCGCAGGGCCATCAACACATAGAAGATCACCCCTACCCCGGCCAGTGACTTGCTCGGAAAGCTGCAGCCCGGCTGGTTGGGGTTGATGATGGCATCGGCATCGGGCAATTGCTCGCCCGGCAGGTGGTGGTCGGTGACCAGCACCTTGAGCCCGGCGGCCTTGGCGGCTGCCACCCCATCAACACTGGAAATGCCGTTGTCCACGGTAATCAGCAACTGCGGCTGGCGCTGCAGCGCCACCTCGACGATTTCCGGGGTCAGGCCGTAGCCGTACTCGAAGCGGTTGGGCACCAGGTAATCGACATGGGCCGCACCCAGCAGGCGCAGGCCCAGCACCCCGACGGTGCTGGCGGTGGCACCGTCGGCATCGAAGTCGCCGACGATGAGGATGCGCTGGCGCTGGTCGATGGCTTCGACCAGCAGGTCCACACCGGCCTCGATGCCCTTGAGCTGCTGGTAGGGCAGCAGGCGTGCCAGGCTTTTGTCCAGCTCGGCCTCGCTCTGCACGCCGCGCGCGGCGTAAAGGCGGGTCAGCAAGGGTGGCAGGTTACCCAGAAATGGCAGGGTCGGCGGCAGCGGGCGAGGTTCGATACGCATGGGTTGCTTCAACCACGCTCACCGAGCAGCCACTGCAGTTGGACTTCATGCTGGCCACGGTCGTCAGTCACGAATACCGTACCTTCACTGATCATCACGTCCCACTTGATGCTACGCGGCATGTCGGTCGCCAGGGTTTCCAGCACCTCTTGCGGCACAGCGGCAATGCTCAGGTTTTTCAGGTTCTTGACCGCGCTCACCACTTTACCCTCCCACACTCGCAGGCTGCCGTAAGCCAGCAAGCTGGTGCGTTCGGTACGACGCGAGCACCAGGTCAGGCGATCGGCATCGGGCTGGCCAACTTCAATCCAGTGCAGCACGCGATCGTCCAGGCTCTTTTCCCACAACGCTGGCTCATCGACATCCGACAGGCCGCGGCCAAACGACAAGTTCTCGTTGTACCAGAGCGCGTACGCCAACAAACGAACGGCCATGCGCTCTTCGGTTTCCGAAGGGTGCCGAGCGATAGTCTGTTTGACGCTTTCGTAGACGTTGCGATCAAGGTCGGTGAGATTCAATTCGAACTTGTAGGTGGTGGACGGCTGGGCCATGGTCGACGGGCTTCGTGCAAAAGAAAGTGGCACAGTCTAACCCATCCGCACCCTCCATGCCCCGCAGCAGTACCCGGCGAAACCGACGTGTGATAAAACCACGGCTCTGCCCAACTGCCACGGACACCCCATGTCGACGCCCAGCAAACCCCTCGCCGGCCTTAAAGTTGTCGAACTCGGTACCCTGATCGCAGGGCCGTTCGCCTCGCGTATCTGTGCCGAATTCGGCGCCGAAGTGGTCAAGGTCGAATCCCCCGATGGCGGCGACCCGCTGCGCAAGTGGCGCAAGCTGTACGAGGGCACCTCGCTGTGGTGGTTCGTGCAGGCCCGCAACAAGCAGTCGCTCACCCTTAACCTCAAGCACCCCGAGGGCCGCGATATCCTCAAGCGCCTGCTGGCCGAGGCCGACATCCTGATCGAAAACTTTCGCCCGGGCGTGCTGGAAAAACTCGGTTTGGGGTGGGATGTGCTGCATGCGCTGAACCCGCGTCTGGTGATGGTGCGCCTGTCGGGCTTTGGCCAGACCGGGCCGATGAAAGACCAGCCAGGCTTCGGTGCCGTAGGCGAGTCGATGGGCGGCCTGCGCTACATCACCGGTTTCGATGACCGCCCGCCAGTGCGCACGGGGATTTCCATCGGTGACTCGATTGCCGCCCTGTGGGGGGTGATCGGCGCGCTGATGGCGCTGCGCCACCGGGAAGTCAATGGCGGCCAGGGCCAGGTGGTGGACGTGGCCCTGTACGAGGCGATCTTTGCCATGATGGAGAGCATGGTCCCGGAATTCGATGTGTTCGGTTTCATCCGCGAACGCACCGGCAACATCATGCCAGGCATCACGCCCTCCTCCATCCACACAAGCGCCGACGGCAAGCATGTACAGATCGGCGCCAACGGTGATGCGATCTTCAAGCGCTTCATGCAGGCCATCGGTCGCGATGACCTCGCCAACGACCCGACCCTGGCCAGCAACGACGGCCGCGACCTGCGTCGTGACGAGTTGTATGGGGTAATCGACCGCTGGGCCAACAGCCTCCCACTGGAGCAACTGATGCAGGTGCTGACCACTGCCGAAGTGCCGGCCAGCCGTATCTATTCGGCCGAAGACATGTTCAACGACCCCCAGTACCTGGCACGCGAGATGTTCCTGCAGGCCAAGTTGCCGGATGGCAAGCCATTCCACATGCCCGGCATCGTGCCCAAGCTGTCGGAGACTCCCGGCTCTAGCGAATGGGTCGGCCCGGCCTTGGGCGAGCATACCGAGGCGCTGCTCGGCAGCCTGGGCTACGACGCAGCGGCCATCGCCAGCCTGCGCGCAGCGGGCACGGTCTGATCCTGGCGCTGACCGGTTCCATGTGCGCGCCCCGCTGCCTACGCCACCTGGTCCTGCTCTGCGGGCTGCTACCTGCGTTGCTGTTGCAGCCCGCACATGCCAAGGAGCACCTCTTCTGGCTGGTACGCGACCTGCCACCGTTCACCATTTTTGATGGCCCGGAAGAAGGCCGGGGGGTCATCGACCAGTTGTTACCGCTGCTGATAAGGCAAATGCCCGAGTACGAACACAGCATCGTGCGGGTCAACCGCGCCCGCAGCCTGCAGATGCTGCAAGACCGTGACACCTTCACCTGCGACCCAACCCTGCTGTGGACACCGGAACGGGCCAAATATGTGCATTTTTCTGTTCCATCGCTGGGCGTGCTCAGCGGCGGCCTGGTGTTGCGCAAGGAAAACCAGGCGCTGGTGGCACCCTACCTCGACGGCCAGCAGGTGGACTTGCATGGCCTGCTGAGCAAGGCCCCGCTAAAGCTTGGGATTGTCGCGGAACGCAGCTACGGCACGCAGATTGACAGCATCTTGCGCCAGTTACCCGACAGCGCGCTCAGCCGCCACTACGGCAACGAGGCCACCGCCAACCTGCTGCAGATGCAGCAGTTGGGGCGCCTGCGCCTGGTGCTCGGCTACTGGCCTGAAGTGCGCTACCTGATCCAACAACAGGGCGGGTCACTGGCTGACTACCAGTTTCATACTGTACAGGGCGTGAATCGCTACCAGTTTCTGCATGTGGGCTGTTCAGACAGCGAATTGGGGCGTGCGGCAGTTGCCCACATCGACCAGTTGCTGCCCACCCTGCGCCGGGATGTGTTGCCAGGGTTGTATGCCCGCTGGCTGGACCTGGCATTGCGGGAGGACTATCTGGAGGAAAGCCGGCGTTTCTTTGAGGACAAATAAGCCTAACCGGTCTGCACGGTCGTTGCAGGAGCAGCCGAGGGATACGTGCCTGCCCAGAAAAAGAAACCCCAGGCGCTGGGGAAGACGCCCGGGGTCAAGCGAAAGCCCTTGAGGACTTCCCGTGACGGCCTTGCCAGCGCCGGAGCAAAGCACTGGCTGGCTGCCCTTACACTGTCTGATAAACCACTCAGGCAAAGGTTCCCTGCGGTTGCTGGCGATGCTGCAATGCTGCGATGACACACGGCTGCAACCGCCCCTCAGCTATCTGCAGGTCTCGGTGCAGGCCGTCCACGAGGTCGATCAGCAGGCGTTGCTCCTGCAATTGGCGCTCGCTAACCGTGCGCCGCAAGGTAATACCTGAGAGAGGGTCGTGAACGGTCAGTTGGCGATTACCACTGGGATCGGCGATGCCGAGGTGGGTCTGATAGGGCGTCAGGGCTTCGTTGAGCAGGCTGCAGATTCTTTCCATCCGGATCACTCGCTGCGTGGTGGGACCTAAAGTAACTGACCAGCAGGCGCCGCAGAAAGTTCGTCAAACCGCGCCCGCTTCAGTGAGCATGCGGGGCTGGCATGACAGTTTGAATACGCCTCCCTGGGCGCACCTGCAGTGTTTGCAAGGCCTGCTGCAGGCGTGGCATCGACAGCGGCCAGGGCAACTCGTCGAGCACCCACATGCCGCGCTTCCTGGCCTCTTGGGCAAGGTTTTGACGCGTTGGGGCAGGCTGGCCGACGAACAGCAATGCGCGCGCTCGCTGCGGCTGGGCGAACAGAGCAAGGCCGGCCCGGGCTGGCATGGCGTGGTCGAGGATCAGCAGGTCGGGGCGACGCTCAGCACAGAGGCAGGCGTCGAGGTCAGCGATGCTCTCGCTGATGCGCACGTTGAAGACGCCTTGGCCGTTAAGCGCCTGGTGCAAGAGGATCTGGTGGGACGGGCGAGCCTGGTGGATCAACACATAGGGCTGGTGCATGAGCCGCTCCTGTTGGGAGGACCGGCTAATTTATGCGGGGTGCTCGGCGGACCGAATAGGATGTTTCTGATAGACCTGAGAGAAAAGGCTGAGACGTTGGGGCTGCTCTGCAGCCCCAAACGCCATGCAATTACAGCGGCTTGCCGCGGTTGCCGTGCTGGCTGACAAAGCCCTGTACAGCCTTCAGGTCGTTGGCCAGTACAGTGCAACGCTCTTCACGGCTGAACAGGTCGCTGAGGTGCGCGGGTAGCTCCAGCGCCTTGCCCACACCGGCCTTCTCCACCGCTTCCGGGAACTTGACCGGGTGCGCGGTACCCAGCACCACCATTGGCGTGTCCAGGCTACGGCGGCACTCGCGGGCAGCCTTGACGCCGATTGCGGTATGCGGGTCGAGCACTTCACCGGTGGCGGCGAACACTTCTGCGATGGTCTCGCAGGTTTGCTCGTCGCTGACAGCCAGCGAGTCGAACAGTTTGCGGGCTTCGGTCCAGCGGTCTTGCTCGACGCTGAAGCCGCCACCTTGCTTGAAGTTGGCCATCAGCTCGGCAATCGCACCACCGTTGCGGCCATGCAGGTCGAACAGCAGGCGCTCGAAGTTGGACGAGACCATGATGTCCATCGACGGCGACAGGGTCGCGTGCAGGGTTTCCTTGACGTACTGGTTGCCGCTCATGAAGCGGTGCAGGATGTCGTTGCGGTTGGTGGCGACGATCAATTGGCTGACCGGCAGGCCCATGTTGCGCGCCAGGTAGCCGGCGAAGATGTCGCCGAAGTTGCCGGTCGGTACCGAGAACGCCACCGAGCGCGCCGGGCCACCCAGCTGCAGGGCTGCATGGAAGTAGTAGACGATCTGGGCCATGATCCGCGCCCAGTTGATCGAGTTGACGGCGACCAGGCGGGTGCCCTTGAGGAACGACTGGTCGGCGAAACTGGCCTTGACCATTTCCTGGCAGTCATCGAAGTTGCCTTCGATGGCGATGTTGTGGATGTTGTCGCCAAAGATGGTAGTCATCTGGCGGCGCTGCACTTCCGACACACGCTGGTGCGGGTGCAGGATGAAGATGTCGACGTTGTCGCAACGGCGGCAGCCTTCGATCGCGGCAGAACCGGTATCACCGCTGGTGGCACCGATGATGACCACGCGCTCGTTGCGCTTGGCCAGCACATGGTCAAGCAGGCGGCCGAGCAACTGCAGGGCAAAGTCCTTGAACGCCAGGGTCGGGCCGTGGAACAGCTCCAGCACCCACTCGTTGCTGTTCAGCTGACGCAACGGGGCGACCGCAGCGTGGGCGAACTCGCCGTAGGTTTCTTCGAGGATCTTCTTGAAGTCGGCGTCGGCGATGCTGCCTTCGACGAACGGGCGCATCACGCGGAAGGCCAGCTCGTGGTAGGGCAAGCCGGCCCACGAGGCGATTTCTTCCTGGGTGAAGCGGGGCAGGTTTTCCGGCACGTAGAGGCCGCCGTCGCTGGCCAGGCCAGCCAGCAGCACGTCTTCGAAATTCAGGGCCGGTGCCTGGCCGCGGGTACTGATATAGCGCATGGGTGCAAACCTTCGATGCTGGGGCCGGGGCCGCGCGGGCGGCCCGTCGGCAATATTTGTTAGTTGAGCTGCTCGACGCGAATGCGCACAACCTTGCCGACCACGTCTTGCAGGGCTTCCAGGGCGACGATGGCGTCATTGATTCGCTGCTCGACCACGCCATGGGTCACCAGGATCATTGGCACCAGGCCGTCCTGTTCCTCGGCTTCCTTCTGCATGATCGACTCGATGTTGATACCGCGCTCCGAGAGGATGCTGGCGACCTGGGCCAGTACGCCCGGGTGATCCTTGGCCTGGATGCGCAGGTAGTAGGCGCTTTCGCAGGCTTCGATCGGCAGGATCGGGTGGGCCGACAGCGAGTCTGGCTGGAAGGCCAGGTGCGGCACACGGTTTTCCGGGTCGGAGGTCATGGCACGGACCACGTCGACCAGGTCGCCGACCACTGACGAAGCGGTAGGCTCCATACCCGCGCCAGCACCGTAGTACAGGGTGGAGCCGGCAGCATCACCGTTGACCATGACAGCGTTCATCACACCGTTGACGTTGGCGATCAGGCGGTCGGCCGGGATCAGCGTCGGGTGCACGCGCAGCTCGATACCTTCGGCGGTGCGACGCGCCACACCCAGGTGCTTGATGCGGTAGCCCAAGGCCTCGGCGTAGTTCACGTCTGCCGTTGTCAGCTGGGTGATACCTTCGGTGTAGGCCTTGTCGAACTGCAGCGGGATACCGAACGCGATGGACGCCAGGATCGTCAGCTTGTGCGCAGCGTCGATGCCTTCTACGTCGAAGGTCGGGTCGGCTTCGGCGTAGCCCAGCGCCTGGGCTTCAGCCAGCACGTCCGGGAAGGCACGGCCCTTCTCACGCATTTCGGTGAGGATGAAGTTGCCGGTGCCGTTGATGATGCCAGCCAGCCAGTTGATGCGGTTGGCCGACAGGCCTTCGCGGATGGCCTTGATCACCGGGATGCCACCGGCTACGGCCGCCTCGAACGCGACAATCACGCCCTTCTCGCGGGCTTTGGCGAAGATTTCGTTGCCGTGCACGGCAATCAGCGCCTTGTTGGCGGTGACCACGTGCTTGCCGTTTTCGATGGCCTTCAGCACCAGGTCGCGGGCGATGGTATAGCCACCGATCAGCTCGATGACAATGTCGATCTCCGGGTTGCTTGCAACTTCGAACACGTCAGCGGTAATGGGGGTACCGGTAATCTGGCAGTTCGGGTTCTGCGAGCGCATGGCGATCTGTGCCACTTCAATACCGCGCCCGGCACGGCGGGCAATCTCCTCGGCGTTGCGCTGAAGTACATTGAAGGTTCCGCCACCGACGGTCCCCAACCCACAGATGCCTACTTTGACCGGTTTCACTGTGAACTCCCCATTGAACGGCCGACACGTTTGCCGACCGTGAAACTTGCCGTCACCCCATGACGACGGCGTACTGAACTGGATTACTTGGCAAGTGCCAGCTTGGCGACCTGCGGTGCCGGCTGGTAGCCCGGAATGACCTGGCCGCTTTCAAGAACAATGGCCGGCGTGCCGTTGACCCCGATCGACTGACCCAGCTGGAACTGCTTGCTGACCGGGTTGCTGCACTTGGCGGCCTTGATTTCTTCACCTTCGACCATTTTGTCCATCGCCCCACGGCGGTCGCTGGAGCACCACACCGCCTGCAACTGCTGGTCACCCGACGAACCGAGGCCCTGGCGCGGGAAGGCGACATAGCGCACTTCGATACCGCGACGGTTCAACTCGGGCACTTCGGCGTGCAGCTTGTGGCAGTACGGGCAGGTAGTGTCGGTGAATACGGTGATGTGCGACTTGGTCTCGCCTTTGGCAGGATAAACCACCATCTCGCCGGCTGGAATGCCGTTGATGAGCTTGGCGATACCTTGGCGTTCGGTTTTTTCGGTGAGGTTGACCGGCTTGCCGTCCTGGATCTGGAACAGATAGCCCTGCATCACGAACTGGCCGTCAGCGCTGGCGTACAGCACGCGGCCGCCCTGCAGCTTGACTTCATAGAGGCCGTTGAGCGGGCTGCTGGCCACGCTTTCCACAGGCACTTCCAGTTCGAGGTTCTGCAACGATTTACGGATGGCCTGCTCGGCACCGGCGTTGCTATCGGTTGCCGCGGCAACGGCAAAGGTACTGGCCAGCGCCAACGCGGCGGCGGCGAAAAACTGGGTCACGCGCATGGGAACTCCTGAAGGCGGACAGGGGCCGGAGGGCGCCACCTGCGGAAAATACGCGGTGACCGTGCGGCCCTTGGTGCAAACCGCCCAAGCCTACCACATCACGCTGCAAGTGAAGGGGGTCGCAAGGACCGGTCGGCGGAACATGAAAAACATTCATCCACGCGGGTGGTGCTGGGCGTGCAACTGCTGCAGGCGGGCCTTGGCGACATGGGTATAGATCTGTGTGGTCGACAGGTCACTGTGGCCCAGCAGCATCTGCACCACCCGCAAGTCGGCACCGTGGTTGAGCAGGTGGGTGGCGAAGGCATGCCGCAGGGTGTGCGGCGACAGCGGCTTGTCGATGCCGGCAACCCGTGCGTGGTGTTTGATACGGTGCCAGAAGGTCTGGCGCGTCATCTGCTCGCCGCGCTGACTGGGGAACAGCACGTCGCTGGGCCGGCCATTGAGCAGTTCGGCGCGGCCATCGCGCTGGTAGCGCTCCAACCACACCACCGCCTCTTCACCCATGGGCACCAGACGCTCCTTGCTGCCCTTGCCCATCACCCGCAGCACACCCTGGCGCAAGTTGACCTGGTCGAGGGTCAGGCTGACCAGTTCGGTAACCCGAAGGCCGCACGCGTAGAGCACTTCGAGCATGGCACGGTCGCGCTGGCCAATGGCTTCGCCCAGGTCCGGAGCCTGCAACAGGGCTTCGACGTCGGCTTCGGACAGCGACTTGGGTAGCGGCTTGCCCAATTGCGGCATGTCGACCTGCAGGGTCGGGTCGATGGCCACCAGCTTTTCCCGCAGCAGGTAACGGAAGAAGCCGCGCAGGCCGGAGAGGAAACGCGCCGTGGAACGTGGCTTGTAGCCCTGATCCAGGCGCCAGGCCAAGTGATCGAGGATCAGGTCGCGGCCGGCGTCCGGCAGCGATACCGAATGCTCCTGCAACCAGCCATTGAACAGGGCCAGGTCGCTGCGGTAGGACACGCGGGTGTTGTCGGACAGGCCTTTTTCCAGCCATAGGGCGTCAAGGAACTGGTCGATCAGGGGGTGGTCGAGGGCGGGCATGAAATCTCGGTGGCAAACGACGAAATGGCGCTTAGTCTTTCATAACAACGCCGGCATAGGGAGCCCGCATGAGCGAACAGCAGATCCTTCTGAGTGTGGGCGGCATCGGCGCAGCGGCGCTCGCCTGCCAGTGGCTGGCCTGGCGCCTGAAGTTGCCGGCAATTCTGTTTCTGTTGTTGGCCGGGATCCTTGCCGGCCCAGCGCTGGGATGGCTCGACCCCGAGGCGCTGTTCGGCCCATTGCTGATGCCGCTGGTGTCGCTGTCGGTGGCGCTGATTCTGTTCGAAGGCAGCCTGACCCTGCACCTGTCGCAGTGGCGCGAGATTGGCAGCGTGGTGCATCGCCTGGTCACGGTGGGTGCACTGGTCACCTGGCTGGTGATTGCACTGGCAACCCACTGGCTGCTCGGGTTCGACTGGCCGCTGGCGATTCTTTTCGGCACCTTGACCCTGGTGACCGGCCCCACGGTGATCGTGCCCATGCTGCGCGTGGTGCGGCCAAAGGCAGCGATCGCGAACATCCTGCGTTGGGAAGGGATCATGATCGACCCCATCGGCGCGCTGCTCGCCGTGGTGGTCTACAGCTTCATCATCGCCAGCGCCGAGGGTAACGGCCTGAGCCAGAGCCTCATCACCTTCGCCGGTGTGCTCTTCTGCGGCACCACCCTGGGCGCGGCGGGGGGCTGGCTGCTGGGGCAAATCATGCGCGAACAGTGGCTACCAGAGTATCTGCACAACCTCGCGTCACTGGCGGCGGTACTGGGGATATTCATCGCCGCCAACCAGATCATGCACGAGTCCGGGCTGCTTGCCGTGACCGTGATGGGCATGTGGCTGGCCAACATGCGCGGGGTTGATGTGCGGCAGATCCTGCACTTCAAGGAAAACCTCAGTGTCCTGCTGATTTCCGGCCTGTTCATCCTGCTGGCTGCACGCCTTGACCTGCATGCCCTGCTAGGCCTTGGCCCTGCTGTGCTGACATTGTTGCTGGTGATCCAGCTGCTGGCACGCCCGCTCAACGTCTGGCTGGCCACACTGGGCTCGACACTCAACTGGCGGGAGCGCGCGCTGCTGGCCTGGATTGCGCCACGCGGCATCGTCGCGGCGGCCGTTTCAGCCATTTTTGCCATCCGCCTGCACCAGGCCGGCCACCAGGATGCCTTGCTGCTGGTACCGTTGACCTTCGCGGTCATCATCGGCACGGTGGTACTGCAAAGCGCCACGGCCAGGCCGCTGGCACGCCTGCTCAAGGTCGCCGAACCGGCACCCAGCGGGTTTCTCATCGTCGGTGCCAACGAACCGGCCCGGGCCATTGCCAAAGCCCTTCAACACCTGGGCTGCCGGGTTTTGCTGACGGACTCCAGCTGGGAAAACATCCGCGCCGCACGCATGGACGGGCTCACGACCTACTTTGGCAACCCGGCCTCGCAGCATGCCGACGCCCATCTTGACCTGGTCGGCCTCGGGCACTTGCTGGGCCTCTCTCCCGCCGGCGAAATCAATGCCCTGGCCTGCGCCAGGTTCCGTCATGATTTCGGCCACAGCCGGCTGTTCGTGCTAGCCAGTGGTCTGGAGAAACAACGTAGCGACAAGCATCGGGCGGCCGAAGAACACCGTGGGCATCTATTGGGGGCCAAGCCGATGACCTACCTGCAACTGGCCAACCGCATGCATCAGGGCGCCGAGCTGTATAGCACCAACCTGACCGAAGGCTTTGGCTGGGATGCCTACCAGGCGCTGCATGGCGAGCGGGCACACTTGCTGTTCGCCCGCGATGGCCAGGGCTGGGTCCATGTAGCCAGCCCTGATAACCCGTTGCAGCCACAACCGGGCTGGACCCTGGTGGCATTGATCGAGCCAGCACCAGAGCCGTGATACTCAGGCGCCTGGCAGCACGGGCACCGGGCGCTTGTCCTCGTCGATGGCGACGAAGCTGAACACCCCATGGATCGCCCGGTCACGGCCATCCAGGTACATGTTCTCGACAAACACATCCACCTGCACCTGCAGGCTGGTATTGCCAACCTTGATCACCGTCCCCACCAGCTCGACGATCGAGCCCGCCGGAATCGGGTGCTTGAAATCGATGCGGTCGGTAGACACGGTCACCAACGGCAGGCGGCAGAAACGCGTGGCAGCGATGAACGACACTTCGTCCATCCAGGCCAGGGCGGTGCCGCCGAACAGGGTGTTGTGGTGGTTGGTGGTATTGGGGAACACCGCCTTGGTCACGCGGGTCACCGACAGTTCGGTGCGGCGCTGGATTTCCTGGTCTCGGGTCGTCATGGCAATCACATTTTCGGGGTTTCAAAACGCAAAAAAGCAGCCCGAAGGCTGCTTTTTTCTCGCTAGGCGGCCTCGGCCACCGGGCAAACTGCACTCAGGACAGTTTTTCCTTGATGCGAGCGGCTTTGCCGGACAGGTCGCGCAGGTAGTACAGCTTGGCTTTACGCACGTCACCACGACGTTTCACGGCCAGGCTGTCGATTTGCGGGCTGTAGGTCTGGAAGGTACGCTCTACGCCAACGCCGCTGGAGATCTTGCGCACGGTGAAGGCGCTGTTCAGACCGCGGTTACGCTTGGCGATAACGACGCCTTCGAACGCCTGCAGACGGGAACGCTCACCTTCCTTCACTTTAACCTGAACGACAACGGTGTCGCCTGGTGCGAAGGTTGGGATTTCCTTGCTCATCTGCTCGGCTTCGAGCTGCTGGATGATCTTGTTGGTCATGCTGTGCTCCTAAGATGGATACGCGATCCACCATCGATACGTTTAACTATCGTCCCGCTCGCGGAGATATTCCTCGAGCAGCTTCTTCTCTTCTCCAGAAAGCGAGCGACTTTCCAGAAGATCGGCGCGTCGTTCGAAGGTCCTACCAAGGGACTGCTTCATCCTCCAACGCCGGATATGTGCATGGTTGCCACTTAGCAACACGTCGGGAACACGCTGATCCGCATACACCTCAGGCCGGGTGTAGTGCGGGCAATCGAGCAGACCGTCGGTGAAGGAATCTTCTTCCGCCGAGTCCACATGCCCTAAAGCTCCGGGCAGCAGTCGCGTAACCGCATCGATCAGTACCATGGCCGGCAGCTCGCCACCGGAAAGCACATAGTCGCCAATCGACCACTCCTCATCGACATGAGCCTCGATAAAGCGCTCGTCGATGCCTTCATAACGACCGGCGATCAGGATCAACGATTCCTGTTCGGCCAGGCCTTTGACCGCCTGCTGAGTCAGCTTGCGGCCTTGTGGCGAAAGGTAGATCACCTTCGCCGCTGCTCCGGTCGCCTGCCTGGCGCTAACCAGGGCGTCTTCCAGAGGCTTGATTTTCATCACCATGCCCGGACCACCGCCAAACGGCCGATCATCTACCGTGTGGTGACGATCTGTGGTGTAGTCCCGCGGGTTCCAGCAAGTCACCTGAAGCAACCCTTGTTTCACCGCGCGGCTGGTAATGCCGTACTCCGTGATGGCCGAGAACATCTCGGGGAACAACGTGATGACGTCTACGCGAAGGTTACCCATCGTTTAGAAGTCCGCGTCCCATTCGACCCGCATCACGCCTGCTTCGAGGTCGATTGCCAGCACACATTGCTCCGTATAGGGCAACAGACGCTCGCGATCATCCAGGCTGCCTGCGCAGGGCTTGACCACCATTACATCGTTCGCACCGGTCTCCAACAGGTGATCGACCTTGCCGAACAGTTGTTCGTCCTGGTTGATGACCTTCAGACCTACCAACTGGTACCAGTAGTACTCGTCGGCAGCCAGGTTGGGCAAAAGGCTCCGCGGGATGCAGATTTCGTAACCGCTCAGAAGACGGGCTTCATCGCGATCGTCGAGACCTTTCAGCTTCACGACCAGGCCCTTTTGGGAGCCACGACCGCTGACCAGCTCGACCTGCTTTACCTTGCCTTCGTGCCGAAGCGTCCAGCGTGGATAATCCAACAGGTTTTCAATCGGATCGGTAAAGGAATACACCTTCACCTCGCCGCGAACGCCGTGAACCGAAAAAATCTTGCCAACGACGATGAGGTCGTCAGCCTTTTCTGGCGTCGCGTTCATACTATTCAGGCAGCGGCCTTGGCAGCTTCCTTCAGCAGCTGAGCAACACGCTCAGACGGCTGTGCACCCTGGCTCAGCCAGTAGGTGACGCGCTCTTGGTTGACCGACAGCTTAACTTCGGCGCCAGCAGCGATTGGGTTGAAGAAACCTACGCGCTCAACGAAACGGCCGTCACGGGCGTTACGCGAGTTGGTCACGGTCAGGTGGTAGAATGGGCGCTTTTTCGAGCCGCCACGGGCCAGACGAATGGTTACCATGTGAACATCGTTCCTATAGTCGGTGCTGCAGTTGATACAGCAGCTGGTACTGCAAATCTGAATGCCAAATAGGCACACGGGTGCCCAAAAGGCCGCATATTCTCGGGGAATACACGGACATTTGCAAATGACTTTTTCGGCAAGGCCTCGCCCTGCCGTCCAGATTTGCCGGTTGCGCCGCGAAATTCGCGGCTGTTGCCCCGCTACAGCGGGGGTTCTGGGCGCCTGCCCGACAAAAGGCAGGCACCCGGATCAGGGGTTACAGCTTTGGCATGCCGCCACCTGGCAGCATCCCACCGAGGCCGCGCATCATCTTGGCCATGCCGCCTTTGGCAGAGAACTTCTTCATCATCTTCTGCATCTGCTTGTGCTGCTTGATCAGCCGGCCGATGTCCTGCACCTGGGTACCGGAACCCAACGCAATACGGCGCTTGCGCGAACCGCTGATCAGGTCAGGGTCGCGGCGCTCGGCCGGGGTCATGGAGTTGATGATCGCTTCCATCTGCTTGAACTGCTTTTCGGCCGCGCCCTGGGCGTTACCCATTTGCGACAGGTTGACCCCGCCGATGCTTGGCAGCTTGTCCATCAGGCCGCCGAGGCCGCCCATGTTCTTCATTTGCTGCAGCTGGTCACGGAAGTCTTCGAGGTCGAAGCCCTTGCCCTTCTTCAGCTTCTTGGCCAGCTTGTCGGCCTTGGCCTTGTCGATGGTCTGCTCGGCCTGCTCGATCAGGCTGAGCACGTCGCCCATGCCGAGGATGCGCGAAGCGACACGGTCGGGGTGGAACGGCTCGAGGGCCTCGGTCTTCTCACCCATACCGATGAACTTGATCGGTTTGCCGGTGATCGCACGTACCGACAGCGCAGCACCGCCTCGGGCGTCACCGTCAACCTTGGTCAGCACCACACCGGTCAGCGGCAGCGCCTCGCCAAAGGCCTTGGCGGTGTTGGCAGCGTCCTGGCCGGTCATGGCGTCGACCACGAACAGCGTCTCGATCGGTTTGACGGCAGCGTGCAGCGCCTTGATCTCGTCCATCATGTCGGCGTCGATGTGCAGACGGCCGGCGGTGTCGACGATGACCACGTCGATGAACTTCAGCTTGGCTTCACGGATGGCGGCTTCGGCGATGGCCACCGGCTTCTGGCTGATATCGGACGGGAAGAAGGTGACGCCGATATCGTTGGCCAGTGTTTCCAACTGCTTGATCGCCGCCGGACGATAGACGTCGGCAGACACCACCATCACGCTCTTTTTCTTGCGCTCTTTAAGAAAGCGCGCCAGCTTGCCGGCGGTGGTGGTCTTACCCGCGCCCTGCAGGCCCGCCATCAGCACGACGGCAGGCGGGGCGGCGTTCAGTGCGAGGTCTTCGTTGGCCGCGCCCATCAGGCTTTCCAGCTCGGCCTGGACGATCTTCACGAATGCCTGGCCCGGAGTCAGGCTGCGCGACACCTCGGTCCCGACCGCACGATCCTTGACGCTGTTGACGAAATCCTTGACTACCGGCAGGGCAACGTCGGCCTCGAGCAGCGCCATGCGCACTTCGCGCAGCGTGTCCTTGATGTTGTCTTCGGTCAGCTTGGCCTTGCCGGTGACATGGCGCAGCGTCTGTGACAGGCGGTCGGTCAGGTTTTCGAACATGGTGATCCTTTCAGGCCCAGTAAAGCCGAGGTTTGTCAGGTGCCAGGGGGGAAACACACACCCGCCGGGCACAGCAAGGCGGCGATTATAGCGAAGTGCAGCGGCGACGCACACCTTGGTAGATATTCGGTGGCTGTGCTGGCCTCTTCGCGGGCGCGCCCGTTCCCACAGGATCCTCACTGCTTGCAGGCCTGCGCCATCCCTGTGGGAGCGGGCGTGCCCACGAATGCCCCGACACAAGCCTTCAGTCTTCCTTGATCAGCGGAATCTATGCCAAACTCCGTCTCTTTAAAGGCTCGCCAACCAGGACTTATGGTCTCCTCACCCAGCCTCATCCCCAACCTGATCGCAGCCGGCCTATATATAGCGGCGGCCATCTACCAGGGCTCATACCTGTCCCAGGGCCGCAAGGCCGAAAAGCGCCTGCTTGGCCTGCTGGGTGCCATCGCGGTCCTGGCCCAGGCCGGTGCACTGTTCTTCCAGCTGATCACCCCGCTGGGCCTGAGCCTGGACTTCTTCAGCGCCGCCAGCCTGATCGCCGTGGCGGTCATCTCCCTGACCCTGCTGGCCTGCCTGCGCATACCCGTGGAAAACCTGCTGGTGCTGCTGTTCCCGCTGGGTGCGGTGACCGCGCTGCTGGCCCAGTTCGCCCCCCCCGGCACGGTACCGCTGATCAACGAAGAACCCGGCATCCTTGCGCACATCCTGTTGTCGATCCTGGCCTACGGGCTGTTCACCATCGCGGTGTTCCAGTCGCTGCTGTTGCTGCTGCAGGACCGCCAGCTGAAGAACAAGCACCCGTCCGGGCTGATCCGCAACTTCCCGCCACTGCAAACCATGGAAAGCCTGCTGTTCGGCTTCCTCTGGGCCGGCTGGTGCCTGCTGTCGCTGTCGCTGATCTCCGGCTGGCTGTTCCTCGACAACCTGTTCGCCCAGCACCTAGCGCACAAGACCTTGCTGGCCTGTGTCGCCTGGGTGGTGTTCAGCGTGCTGCTGTGGGGCCGCACCCGCCTGGGTTGGCGGGGCCACATGGCCATCCGCTGGACGCTGAGCGGTTTCTGCCTGCTGATGCTGGCCTATTTCGGCAGCAAGCTGGTTCGCGAATTCATCTTGCATATCTGACGGCCGCCCATGGACACCCTGCCGTACGCACCGCTATTCGGCACTCTGGCACTGGCCCTTTTGTGGTCAGCACTGTTCACTGCCGTGGAGGCTGCCCGCCTGCAGCTCAATGGCACACTGCGCGCCGGCGAAGACGGCCATCCCGTGCTGCCAGCCCAGGCCTTGGTGCTGTGCGCCAGCCTGGGCAAGCTGCTGGTGCTGGGGCTGGCCTGCCTGGTGGGCCAGCGCCAGAGTGGCGAGCACGGCTTCTGGCTGGCAGGCCTGGCCGCGACCCTCACCTTGCTGGTGTTTGCCGAGTACCTGCCGCGGCGCCTGGCCCGGCGTAACCCGCAGGCGTTCGTGAGCCTTGGTGCCAGCCTTCTGAAAGTGCCTCTTGCACTGCTGCAGCCACTGGCCTGCCTGCTGGACGGCGCCGCCAAGCTGATTCTGCGCCCGTTCCGGGCACAGCCCACGGCGGTGGCCCTGCACACGCAGGAGGCCGACGACTTCGATGAGGATGAACAGCACGAAGCACCTCGCCAGGGTCTGCTCGACGGCCTGCAGTCGCTGGACAAGATCACCGTCAACGACATCCTGGTGCCGCGCAACGAAGTGGATGGCATCAACCTCGACGAGCCGATCGAACGCATCGTCGAGCAGCTGATCGTCAGCCGCCACACCCGCCTGCCGGTCTACCACAACGACATCAACCAGGTCGAAGCGATCCTCAACACCAAGCTGATCAGCCACCTGCTGCCCAAGGCCGAGCTGACCCTGGAAGCGCTGCACAGCGCCTGCTACGAACCTTATTTCGTACCGGAAAGCACGCCCCTGCAAATGCAGTTGTTGAACTTCCACAAGCAGCAACGCCGCTTGGGCGTGGTGGTGGACGAGTACGGCGAAGTACTGGGTATCGTCACCCTGGAAGACATTCTCGAAGAGATCGTAGGCGAGTTCGAGGACGAGCAAAGCCTGGAAAACCCGCATGTGCACCCGCAACCCGATGGTACCTTCGTCATCGATGGCACCGCTTCGTTACGCGAAATCAACCGCACCCTGAGCTGGCACCTGCCCTGCGACGGCGGGCCGAAAACCCTCAACGGGCTGGTCACCGAGGCGCTGGAAAGCATCCCGGAAAGCGCTGTTTGCCTGAAAATAGGCCGCTATCGCCTGGAAATCCTTGAAACAGAGGACAATTGCGCCAGCAAGGTACTGGTGTGGACCGTGACCCGATAGCTATACTCGGGTCACGCTTACCCAGCCCCGCCGTCACGCCCGCTACCCGCACCCGGCGCTCCACGGCCAGTCCGCTCCACTGATACGCCCTGCGGTCCTGCGTCAACACCCCCGAACAGTACCCGCCCCGCCCCTACCCCCTTGGGCTATCGTCAGTCGGGCGCACACAATAAAACGCTCCGGCGCCCGCTTAACCGTACCCGCCCTTTTGCAGGGCATGCCGTCGCGGGCCAAGCCCATGGAGCCGGACCAGACTGTCAGGGACCTCCTCAATGACAAGCAGCACTTATGCCCAAGCGCCTGCCGCGCCAGTCAACTCGCCTGCGCGGGTAGCCACTGCCAGCTTCATCGGCACCGCCATCGAGTTCTACGATTTCTACGTCTACGCCACCGCCGCAGCCCTGGTGATCGGGCCGGTGTTCTTCCCGTCCGGGTCGGGCACCGCGCAAATGCTGGCCGCCTTCCTCACCTTCGGTATCGCCTTTCTCGCCCGGCCACTGGGCTCGGCGTTGTTCGGCCATTTTGGCGACCGTATCGGTCGCAAATCCACGCTGGTCGCCTCGCTGCTGCTGATGGGCGTATCCACCACCGCCATTGGCGTGCTGCCAGGCTATGACAGCATTGGCGTGTGGGCGCCGATCATTCTCTGCCTGCTGCGTTTTGGCCAAGGCCTGGGCCTGGGCGGCGAATGGGGTGGCGCGGCCCTGCTGGCTACCGAAAACGCCCCGGAAGGCAAGCGGGCCTGGTTCGGCATGTTCCCGCAGTTGGGCCCGTCAATCGGCTTCCTGGCGGCCAACGGCCTGTTCCTGACCCTGGCCCTGGTGCTCAGCGACGAGCAGTTCCGCGAGTGGGGCTGGCGCATTCCGTTCCTGCTCAGCGCCGCACTGGTACTGGTAGGCCTGTACGTGCGCCTGAAGCTCGAAGAGAGCCCGGTGTTCGCCAAGGCCGTTGCCCGCCACGAGCGGGTGAAAATGCCGGTGGTCGACCTGTTCTCCAAATACTGGCTGCCAACCCTGCTGGGCGCTGCGGCCATGGTGGTGTGCTATGCGCTGTTCTACATTTCCACGGTGTTCTCGCTGAGCTACGGCGTAACCACACTGGGCTACAGCCGCGAAACGTTCCTTGGCCTGCTGTGTTTCGCGGTGGTGTTCATGGCACTGGCCACACCGTTGTCGGCCTGGCTCAGTGACCGTTACGGCCGCAAGCCGGTACTGATCGTCGGCGGCCTGCTGGCGATAGCTTCGGGCTTTACCATGGAGCCACTGCTGACCTCGGGATCGACTGCAGGCGTGGCGCTGTTCCTGGCCATCGAGCTGTTCCTGATGGGCGTGACCTTCGCGCCGATGGGTGCACTGCTGCCAGAGCTGTTCCCGACCCACGTGCGTTATACCGGTGCCTCGGCGGCGTATAACCTGGGCGGTATCGTCGGCGCCTCGGCAGCACCGTTCTTTGCCCAGAAGCTGGTGAGCATGGGGGGTTTGAGCTGGGTGGGGGGTTATGTGTCGGTGGCAGCGGTGATCAGCCTGATTGCCGTGCTGTGCCTGAAAGAGACGCGCAATACCACGCTGTAAGCCACTGGGGCCGCTTTGCGGCCCTATCGCGACACAAGGCCCCCCAGGGATCGCGTAAGCCTGGAAGCTGCGCTATCCCTGTGGGAGCGGCCTTGTGTAGCGATAGGGCTGCAAAGCAGCCCCAGCACTCTCGGATCAGAACTCGACCTTGACCGCCTGCGAAGCGCGGGTCGCCTTGGCCCGCGCCAGTTCGACCGATTCGTCACGCGCCAGGCACACACCCATGCGGCGGGTGCCATTGATTTCCGGCTTGCCGAACAGGCGAATGGCGGTATCCGGCTCGCTCAGCGCTGCGCCCAGGTTGGCGAAGCTGGTCTGCTGGGACTGGCCTTCGGGCAAGATCACTGCCGAAGCCGACGGGCCGAACTGACGCACCACCGGAATCGGCAGGCCGAGAATGGCGCGAGCATGCAGGGCGAATTGCGACAGGTCCTGGGAAATCAGGGTGACCAGACCGGTGTCATGCGGGCGCGGCGACACTTCGCTGAACCACACCTGGTCGCCCTTCACGAACAGCTCCACACCAAACAGGCCGCGACCGCCGAGGGCATCGGTGACCGCCTTGGCCACGCGCTGCGATTCGGCCAGCGCCTTCGGGCTCATGGCCTGTGGCTGCCAGGACTCCTGGTAATCGCCCTTCTCCTGACGGTGGCCAACGGGTTCAAGGAAGGTGGTACCGCCCACGTGGCGCACGGTCAGCAGGGTGATTTCATATTCGAAGTCAATGAAACCTTCGACGATCACCCGGCCCTTGCCAGCGCGGCCGCCTTCCTGGGCATAGTCCCACGACGCCTGCAGGTCAGCATCGCTGCGCAGCAAGCTCTGGCCCTTGCCCGACGAGCTCATCACCGGCTTGACCACGCACGGGTAACCCAGGTCGGCTACGGCCTTGGCGTAGTCTTCATAGGTGTCGGCGAAGTGGTACGGCGAGGTTGGCAGGTCCAGCTCTTCGGCAGCCAGGCGGCGGATGCCTTCGCGGTTCATGGTCAACTGGGTGGCGCGGGCGGTGGGCACCACGGTAAAACCTTCGTTTTCCAGCTCGACCAGGGTGGCGGTGGCGATGGCTTCGATTTCCGGCACGATGTAGTGCGGCTTCTCGGCTTCGATCACCGCGCGCAGGGCAACGCCATCGAGCATGTTGACCACATGGCTGCGGTGCGCCACCTGCATTGCCGGAGCATTGGCGTAGCGGTCGACGGCGATTACTTCGACGCCCAGGCGCTGCAGCTCGATTACCACTTCCTTGCCCAGCTCGCCACAGCCGCAGAGCAGTACACGGGTCGCGGTGGGCGACAATGGGGTTCCGATACGGGTCATTTCAGGTCCTCGAAGGCATCCGGGGCCGCGCCAGGCTAGGCGCCACCCGCTGAAAAAGGACCACTATTCTACACCATCAACCGGCCACGGCGGCCCGCCGGGCGCGAAATGCCATGGCCAGCCACACCGCGGTTACACCGGCGAACTTCGAGGCCATCGCGGTGCCGATCACTGCCGGGGTCAGCGCGCCGATCATGCCGAAGAAAATGAAGGTATCCACCGGGATGCTCAGCGCCGAACTGAGCCACAGGCGGTCGCGCAGCGGCCGACGGGTGATGCTGAACACCAGCCAGTCGATCAGCTCGGAGATGAAGAACGCAGTGGCGCTGGCCAGGGCGATGGCCGGTTCCGAGGTGACATAGGACAGCACCAGTGCCACCAGCATGGCGAACAGGGCGCCATGACCAAAACGGGTCTGCACCATGTCGCGCAGGATGAACACCAGGCCGCCCCAGGCGGACCAGATGATGTCCAGGTGCGGGGCACTGGAGAAGGCATAGTTGATCAGCACTACGCTGCTGATGTAGGCAATCAGATAGAACATGGCGGGCTGTCTGTGGGCAAGCCGTACAGATTACCGCTGGGCCGTTCGCGGGTAAACCCGCTCCCATAGATGTTGTGCAGCCCTCAAGGCTGTCGCTGTACCTGTGGGAGCGGGCGTGCCCGCGAAGCTGCCACTGCGGTGCATGGCACCGGCTTCGCCGGTGTACGCGGGTAAACCCGTTCCTACAGGGTTCGCGTCAGGCCTGCATGATGAGGCCGGCTTCTACTGCCCGTTCATGGCAACGCTTGAGCACCGCCCGACGCTCGTCGTTGTCCATCCGCCCCCAGCGGCCAATCTCGGCCACGGTACGCTGGCAGCCGGTGCAGATATCCTGCTCGTCCAGCGCGCAAATGCTCACGCACGGTGATGCCACCGGCCGCTCGACCACTTCACTCATCATCAACCACCAGATCCCGCGCATAGCGCTGGGCATTGTGCACGTAATGTGCGGCACTCGCTTCAAGCATGCGCTTCTGCTGCTCGGTCAGTTCGCGTACCACCTTGCCCGGCGAGCCCATCACCAGCGAACCGTCCGGAATTTCCTTGCCCTCGGCGATCAGTGCATTGGCGCCGATGATGCAGTGCTTGCCAATGCGCGCGCCATTGAGGATCACTGCGTTGATACCGACCAGGCTGAAGTCGCCCACCGTGCAGCCATGCAACATGGCATTGTGGCCAACGGTCACGCCCTTGCCCAACGTCAGTGGCGAGCCCATGTCGGTGTGCATCACCGTGCCATCCTGCACGTTGCTGCCTTCGCCGATGTCGATCAGCTCGTTATCACCGCGCAACACCGCGCCAAACCACACACTGGCATGGGCTTGCAGGCGCACGCTGCCAATGAGCGTGGCGTTGGGGGCGGCCCAACTGGTGGGGTGGCTCTCGACCCGCAGGTCGCCCAGGCGATATTTCATGCTTGTTCCTCAGGCTGCGACGCAGACGGCGGGGTAGGCCCGCTCAATTTTCGATGTGACGCTCAGGGGGCTGATGCAGGCTGATACCGGCATCGAACAGCAGGTTGACCAGCTCGACGATCATGATCGCCGACAACCCCCAGATCTTGTATTCACCATAGCGGTAACTGGGCACATACCAGCTACGCCCCTGATAATCGATACGGTGGGTATGGTCGCGCGGGTCCTGCCGGAAGAATTCCAGCGGCACGGTGAATACTGCCGCGATCTCGGCATCATTGGCGCGATATTCGACGAAGTCGGGGATAAGCCCGACGAATGGCGTCACTTTCAGGCCATGTAGCGAAATCAGCGGGCTGAGCGGACCAATCACCTCCACCAGGCCAGGGGGCAGGCCGATTTCTTCTTCAGCCTCGCGCAGGGCAGTAAAGACCAGGTCCGGGTCTTCCGGGTCGCGGCGGCCACCGGGAAAGGCTACTTCGCCACCGTGGGTAGACAGGCCCTTGGCGCGCAGGGTCAAGACCAGTTCGGGCGCTTCGCTGCGGGTAATGGGCAAGAGGACCGCCGCTTCGGGGAACCGCCTGTCGGTTTCCAATGACGCGGGTTGGTGGTTGCTCATTCGGCGAAGTAGCTCGTCCAGCATTGCGCACGCTCGTATCCAGGTCCTGTGTTGCATGATGCACCAAAGCCGCGAAGCACCCAAGCCCCAGCGCTTGCGGCGGCACGGTGGCCGCGCCAAGATAGCCTTGAGCATAAGGAACCACACATGAAATTCTGCAGCGCATGCGGCCAACCGGTCACTCAGCGGATCCCCGAGGGCGACAGCCGCCTGCGGTACGTCTGCGGCTCTTGCCAGACCATCCACTACCAGAACCCCAACATCGTGGCCGGCGTGTTGCCGACCTGGGGCAGCCAGGTGCTGCTGTGTCGCCGCGCCATTGAGCCGCGCCGGGGTTTCTGGACCCTGCCCGCCGGTTTCATGGAAAACGGCGAAACCCTCGACCAGGCCGCGCGTCGCGAAACCGTCGAGGAAGCCTGCGCCCGGGTCGGGCCGACGTCCCTGTACCAGCTGTTCGATCTGCCGCACATCAGCCAGGTGCATGTGTTCTTCCGCGCCGAGTTGGCGGACCTGGACTTTGCCGTCGGTGTCGAAAGCCTGGAGGTGCGCCTGTTCGAAGAACATGAGATACCGTGGGACGAGCTGGCTTTCCGCACCGTCACTCGCACACTAGAATGCTACTATCGCGACCGCATCGGCCAGCACTACCCCATAGGCCATGAATACCTGCCGCCGATGAACGTTTCGCCACACACCTAAACGCCTTCAGGGATACTGTTACATGCGCTGGTTGCTTGCCCTTTTCTGCCTTTGCGTTACCTCGGTGTCCCAGGCGGCCTTCACCGAAACCATCATCCGCAAGCCCGCGCCGGCAGCGCAAACCCCCTCGCCTTCGCAGCAAGCCATGCAACCGTTGATCGACAAGGTGCTGGTGATCAAGTCGGAGCGCCGCCTGCAGTTGATCAGCCGCGGCGAGCCGCTGAAAACCTACCGCATCTCGCTGGGCAAGCAGCCCAAGGGCGCCAAGGAACGCGAAGGCGACAAGAAAACCCCCGAGGGCTTGTACTGGCTGGACTGGCGCAAGCAGAGCGACCGCTTCAACCTGGCCATGCACATCAATTACCCGAACATCAGCGATGCCGCCCGCGCGACCCGGGCAGGGGTGAATGCCGGCAGCATGATCATGATTCACGGCACACCGATCAACGATGAATACCCGGAATGGTACTTCCATACCCTGGACTGGACGGATGGTTGCATTGCCATGCGCAACCGCGACATGCAGGAAGTATGGGACTTGGTTCGGGATGGAACGCTGATCGAGATCCGCCCTTGATATAGAGCCTTCCGGCAAAAGTTGTAGGAACCTTCTCACCATTTAGCGCGAACTTGCCTGACAGGTGCTTAGGCAGGGTACTGCATCCATACGAGTGGCTTAATTTCTAGCATCCACGCAGACGAGTACGAAAACCGTACATCATTTGCGGGGTGCTTCAATGCCGTGCCTGATTCACCGCATCGCCCATTGGCTGTCGGCCGGTTGCCTTTCTGGCTTGCTGTCCGTTCCCCAGGTGCTGGCCGACGACCCTGCCAGCCAGCAGCTGCGCGATCAACAGCATGGGCTGCGGCAACTGGAGCAACAGCAGCGGCTGGAACGCTGGCAGCGTATACCCGCCCCGACTGAACCGACCAACAGCACTTCCCACCGCTCGCACGATGATCGCTGCTGGGCAGTCGATGGCGTGCGCGTGGCGGGCATGCACCAGCTTTCGAACTCGGCACTGGCGCCCACCATCCGTGCCCTCACGCCTGCCTGCATGGGCATCGCCGACATCAACCGGCTGCTCAAAGCCATCACCCAACGTTATGTACAAGCCGGCTACCCAACCAGCCGCCCCTACCTGCGGCAGCCCCCAGCAGAGGGCATGCCGTTGGACATCGTCATTGTCGAAGGCTTTGTCGAAACCATCGAACTGGCTGGCCCCGACCTGCCCCTGTCTCTCTCCAGTGCCTTCCCAGGCCTGCTTGGGCAGCCACTGTACCTGCCCGACCTTGAGCAAGGCCTGGACCAGCTCAACCGCCTTCGCGCCTATGAACTGGGCGCCACCTTGCTGCCCGGCGAACTGCAGGGCGGCACCCGCGTGGTCGTGCAGCCGGGCAAGGTTGCTTCACGCTGGCACCTGGACAGCCGCTTCGACAACCGGGGCAGCGAGCTGACCGGCCGCCACCGCGTCAACCTCGGCATTGGCCTGGACAGCCCGCTTGGCCTCAATGATGAGCTGCGCCTGTCGTTGACCCGCACGGTGCTCGATACGCCCGGCCAAAGCCAAGGGATATCGTTGTACTACAGCATCCCCTACGGCGCCTGGACCTTTGCCCTCAGCGCCAGCCAGCTAAGCTATCAAGCCCCCCTCCCCTACAGCGACAAGGCTGCCGACGGCAGCAGCAGCTATCAGGGCCTGAGTGTCGAGCGGGTATTGTGGCGCAACCAGCAAGGCATGCTCAGCGCCAGCGCCCGTCTGGACCGCAAGCAGCTGATCAACCGCAGTGCTGGCGCGGTTATCGTCCAGCAAAGCCCGACGCTGGCCACGGTAGAGGCCGGCATCAACCTGCTGTGGCTCGAAAGTGGCCTGTGGAACGGTTACTTCGGCGTTGCCCAAGGCATTGACGCATTGGGTGCCGACCGCTCGCCCCTGGGTGCTCAACGCCTGCGCCCGGACTTTCGCAAGTACCGCGCCAACCTGCTGCACCTGCGTCAAGGCCCGGCACCCAGCCCTTGGCGCTGGCAGAGCGAGCTGGCCATGCAGTACAGCCGCGACCCGCTGCCTGCCGTCGAACAGCTGCTGGTCAGCGACGATTCGGCTGTCCGCGGCTTTCGTCTGCACACTTACTCCGGTGCCAGCAGCGCCGTCTGGCGCAATACGTTCAGCCAGGCGCTGCCACGGACCTGGGCCCCACCTTTCGAGATACGCCCCTACATCGGCCTGGACCTGGGCTGGGTTCGCACCGCCGAAGGCAAACCGTCGCAGCGCCTGGCCGGGGCCGCCGCAGGGTTGGAACTGAGCCTGCCCGGCAGCCGCCTGCGCCTGGACTACCAACGCGCCTTGTACACCAGCGACCTGCCCCGCCCGCGGCTGGAGCCCGGCTTCTGGGTGCTGGACTGGACCCTGAGCATCTGATTCACCCACAACAAAGAGAACGAGAAAATGCAAACACTCTCGCAGTTACCGCCTGTTCGCCCGGATACCTTGCGCTGGGCAATCTTCCTCGCCGTGCTCGGGCCCAGCGCCGCACTGGCTCAGACAGGACTGGAAGCAGCCAGCGGCCCCGGGGGGACCCCGGTCATCCATAACGGCCACGGGGTGCCGGTCATCGACATCGTGCCGCCCAACGCCACGGGGCTGTCACACAACCAGTTCATCGACTACAACGTTGCCACCCCGGGCCTGGTGCTGAACAACGCCACCGCAGCCGGGCAGTCGCAACTGGCCGGCGCCCTGGCGGCCAACCCGCAGTTCCAGGGCCAGGCCGCCTCGACCATTCTTAACGAAGTGGTCAGCCGCAACGCCTCGCTGATCGAGGGGCCGCAGGAAATCTTCGGGCGCCCGGCCGACTACATACTGGCCAACCCCAATGGCATCACCCTCAATGGCGGCAGTTTCATCAACACCACCCGCGCAGGCTTCGTGGTGGGCACCCCGCAATTTGAGGAGCAACAGCTCAGGTACCTCGATACGCTCACGGCCAGTGGCACCCTGCAGGTACTGGAGCATGGCCAGGGCAATGCCGGTGGCGCACTCGAACTGATCGCACCGCGCGTGGACAGCAAAGGCTTGCTAATGGCCAGCGAAACGCTCGACATCACTGTCGGCCGCAACCGTATCGACAGCCGCAGCGGCGAGGTGGTCGAACACCTGCCCAGCCCCTCTTCGAGCATTGACGCCAGCCTGTTCGGCGCCATGCGCGCCGGGCGTATCCGTGTGGTAAGTACTGCCGAAGGCGCGGGTGTGCGTGTGGGGGCCTCGCAAATTCTGGGCACCGAGGGGGTCGACATCAGCTCGGCCGGGGGCCTGCATGTCAGCGGCAGTGGCGACCGCCCGACCGAGCTGCGCAGCGAGCGCGGCGTGCTGAAACTCACCGCTGCCGATGACCTGATGCTTGAAACGGTCGACGGCCAGGCCCCGCGAATCGAAGCAAGGGCTGGCAAGAAGCTCACACTGGACGCCAAGACAATCGAGCACATCAAGCACGACAGTGACAGCTGGAACAAGAAGTTCTGGTTCGTCACCCGCGAAACCTACAACAGCAAAACCACCACCACCCACCAGCAGCAACAGGGCAGTCAATTGTTGGGCACTGAGAGTGTGCTGTTGCAGTCCGGCGACGACATGCGCATGACCGCAGCGAAGGTGGACGCCGGTAACGAGCTGACGGTCGACAGCGGTGCCGGCCTGGACATCATCGCCGGCATCGACAGCAAACGCACCGAACAGCAGGTGCGTCATCGCAAGGATTTATGGCGCGGTGACAGCGATAGCGACCAGCTCAAGGAAACCGCTAAGGGCAGTACCCTGAGCGCCGGGCGCATGTCGATAAAGGCAAGCGACAACCTCAACGTGCAGGGCAGCAGCCTGCACAGCGGCGGCGATCTGGCTATCCAGGCGAAACAGGCCGACATCGGCACAACCACCTTGCAGGAACACGGTACCAAACGCGACTACCGAGGCGACCTGGTGTCCGGCACATTCTTTGGTGACCGCAAAGGTAACGACACCGAGGGCCAGGTCGTCGCGGGCAGCACAATAACCAGCGATGGCGAGCTCACTGTGAGCGCCGACCAGGTCACCATCAAAGGCAGCACCGTGTTCGGTAAACAGGACGCGGTGCTCTACAGCGAGAACGGCTCGCTGGCCATCGAGGCAGACCATGGCAGCACGACCTCCACCCAGCGCACCAGCGACAGTAAACTGTTCGGCCTGATCGGCAGCAAGCACGAAAGCACGGACCGCAAACAGCAGGTACTGGTCAGCGACGTCAGCTCGACCAGCAACCTGCGCCTGGCCAGCGCCGAAGAGATGCGCATCCAGGGCGCCAAGGTCGAAGCTGGCAAGCATCTGCAAGTCGAGGCCAAAGGCGACCTGTTGATTGGCAGTTCGCAATCGGTCGATGAACGCGAAACCCGCGACCAACAACGGGGCTTCACGGCCAGCGCCAGACAGACCCAGGAAGCCGAGGATGGCAAGCCCGAGTCTCGCCAGTACGCGGCTGGCGTGGCGTATGAGGTCGTGACCACCACCAGCAAGCAGCGCACGACCAACCAGGTTGCCAGTGAGCTCAAGGGCGCCTCGGTGGGCATGAGCAGCAGCGCGCACCTGCAGGTCAACGGCAGCAAGGTCCAGGCCACTGCCGGCGACCTCGATGTGCAGGCGCGGGAAGTGACACTGGGGGCGACCCGCAATGACCGTGACGTAGCCACCAGCACCACCGAAAGTGGTGGCGGGTTGACAGTAACCGGTGGCATCGACCGTCTGGGCAGCTTGTTCGAAGGCCATCACAACCGCGAGGTGCAAGCCGATCGCGACAGCAAGGTGCAGCGCAGCGAGTTGCAGGCCAGCGGCGATCTGAAATTGCGCAGTGATGCACTGCTCACCGAGGCCGCGCACGTCGAGGCCGGCAACACCCTGAAGGTGACCGCCAAACGCATCGACAACCGTGCAGCTCAGGATACCCATGAACATGAACAAAGCCGTGACGACTGGTCGGGTAGCCTGGGCGCCAGTATCGAATACCGCGACCTGACCCGCCCTATCGAACGCCTGGTGCTGGGTGAGGAAGCCCCGCGCTTCCAGCAAGCTTCGCCCGAAGACGCCATGGCGCCTCCCAGCGTGGGGGCCGACATGACGGTCGAACACCTCAAGCGCCTGGAGAACCAGCGCCGTGGAATTGCTCAGGTCAGCGAGTTGTCCGCAGCAAAGGTCGAGGTCAAGGCTGACACACTGGCCGACCAGGGCACAGCCTGGCGGGCCAATGCCGGCTCGCTGAAAATCGAGGCGCAGCAGCACCAGATGAGCGCCGCCGAAAATACCCAGGAAACCACCGTTCAACGCCTGGCCTATGGTGGCGACGCGCGCCTGGACACCAGCAC
The DNA here is from genome assembly GCF_036961695.1 of Pseudomonas sp. CGJS7. Classification (NCBI taxonomy): domain Bacteria; kingdom Pseudomonadati; phylum Pseudomonadota; class Gammaproteobacteria; order Pseudomonadales; family Pseudomonadaceae; genus Pseudomonas; species Pseudomonas sp. CGJS7. Next base: position 102,685 of record NZ_JBAMDI010000003.1, read on the forward strand.
CGGCGAAGACCTGAATGTACGCGCCGCCGGCAAAGGAGGGTCGCTGGATAAAAAGGATACCGCCAGCACCGCCGTGCCCGGCAGCCTTTACGGGCAACAGGGTATCCAGGTACAGCTGGGCAGCGATGGCCGCTACGAAGGGGCCCGCATCGATGGCGGCGAAGGCAGCGTGGTCATGCACAGTGCAGGGTCGCTGGCCCTACCCCAGGCGACCGACCAGGCCGAACAGCAGTCACGCCAGCTCGATGGCAATGCCTGGGCCAAAGTCGGTAACCGCCCGGGCAGCACCGGTGTCGATGGCCGGGGCTATCTGGACCAGGACCAGAAACTGAGCACGCAGAGCAAGGCACAAGTGGCACAGATCGACGCCAAGGGCGAAGTTCAACTGACCAGCGCCGGCGACCTGTTGCTCGAAGGCACCCGCATTGGCAACCGCGAGGCCAAGGCTGGCGACATACGGGTGCAAAGCGGCGGCCAGTTGCAGGTCAAGGCGGCCAGCGATACCCAGCAGGCCACAGGCGCCAACCTGGGTGGCGGCATGGAGCTGGCGGCCAAGGCTGGCCAGACCCAGGGGGGAGCCATAGGCGGCCACTTCAGCCACGGCAAGCAGGACGAACATGCACGTCAGGCGGTCGATGCCCAGTTTGCCAGCAACGGCACACTGACCCTGACCAGCAGCGCCCGCGAGGACATCGCCCTGCACCTGCAAGGCCTGCAGGCCTCGGCCGAACAGATCACCCTCGACGCCTCGAATGGCGGCATGCTGGTTGAAGCCTCTTCCAGCCAGGAGCGACGCGACAACCTCGACATCTCGGCCGGCGCTGGTTTCAACATGGCCAAGGGCGCCTTGGACACCCGCGGCCTGCATGGCCGGCTCAAGGTAGAGCTCGACAAGCGCGACAACCTCACCTGGAATACCAGTGACCTGCGCGCCGAGCGCATCGACCTGCAAAGCCGCGGCGATACCCGCATCGAGAGTGCCACCCTGGATGCAGGGCATATTGGCGGCACAATCGACGGTGACCTACGCATCGCCAGCCTCAAGGACAACGTCAACACCCTGAGCGTGAAAGGCGATGTCAGGCTGAGCCAGGAGAAAAACCCTCAGGGCTATGTCAATGCGGCCAAATCGGTGGCTGGCCCGCTGGGAGGCAAGGTCGAGAAAAAGGCCGGTTCGGCCCTGAGCAAGGCAGACCCAGGGTTCTCGCCGACCGTCAGCCTCGACGTGTCGCATGCACAGCGTGACAATGTGGCGCGTCAGACCACGCTTAAAAGCAGCGACGGCATCGACCTGCAGGTCGGTGGCAACGCTCATCTGGTGGGTGCACGCTTGCAGTCGGCCAAAGGCGACGTGAGGCTCGACGCCAAATCGGTCACCCAGGAAACGCTAAGCGGCAATGACTATCGCCGAGACCTGTCGTTGGATGCGTCCAACTCACCGGTGGATCTGGGCACGGCAATCGCCGAGATAGCCAAAAGCAAAATGGCGGCGGATGGGGAAAATGCGCTGGACCTGGGCGTATTGAGAACCAGTGGGCATAGTCGCAGCGAGCAATGGGTTTCGAGCATGCAAGGGAAGAAGCACTAAGGCTCCATCGCGGCCCTGGCCATTTGGGGATATCAGCAATCTTGTGCTCTGCTGCTGACACCCGGGCCGCGTGCCTCCCGCTTCCACAGCGAATACCACAGCCCTTGGGCTTGTGATTTCTCTGCGGGGGCGGGCTTGCCTGCGAAGAGGCCGGTACAGGTCAAGCCAGCCGGTGCAGCCCCCGCCACCGATCCAGCCCAAGCAACACCAGCCCTATCCCCCAGAAACCCGCCAGCACCCCAAGGGCGTTGAGCATCACCTGCCCATACCCCAGGCTGGCCACATCGATGAACGGGTAGGCATAGACGCCAATCTCACTCCCCCGCCACAACGCATAACCAAAGTAGACCGCCGGGTACACCGCCCACACCAGCAAATGCCATAGCCGCAAACTGCCCTTGGGCACCTCGCTCCACCAGTACAAGGCATACAGCACCGGCATCACGTCGTGCAGCAACTCGTCCGCCAGCCATTGCCAACCCTGTGGTTGCCACAAATGACGCAGCAGCACGCTGTAGGCCAGCGCCACCAGCACGATACTGGCGGCCACTGCAGAGCTTACCGAGGGCGACAGGAAAAAGCGTTTGCCACGGCCTTCCCGGCCGAATGCGGCATAGCTGAGCACCGTCGCCACCAGGGTATTGGTCAGCACGGTGAAGTAGCCGAACACATTGATCAGGCCACCAATCAGGCTGGCCTGTTCCTGCCAACGCGCCAGCAGTACCAGGTTCACCTGCACGGCCAGGCCGAACCAGCCCAGCACCGCCATGCCGGTCAGCCAAGGGCGACGCGGCATGTCAGGCCTGACGCTGCAGCTTCACATACAGCTGCTCGACCTTTTCCCGCGCCCACGGTGTTTTGCGCAGGAACGTCAGGCTCGACTTGATGGTCGGGTTGCTCTTGAAGCAGCGCACATCGATGCGCTCGGCCAGGCCATGCCATTGGTAATGCGCCACCAGCTCGGTGAGGATTTGTTCAAGGGTCTTGCCGTGCAGCGCGTTGTGTTGGGCCGTGCTCATGCTGTGCTCCGTAGGAAAGATGCGCACCTTACACGAGTGTAGTGGTGGGCGGGATCCGTCGAGTCGACAGAAAAATCGCTGGTCAGAGGCAAAACCTCTGTGATGGAATAGTTATGTTATGTTGTAACGCTAAAAAGCATCTGCCAAGGAACGCCCCATCCCCATGCTGTACACACCGCTTCGCCTTTCCCCCCTTGCCGTCGCACTCTGGCTGGCTGCATCCCCCAGCCAGGCCGTAGAACTCGAACCACAGGTCATCACCGCCAACCCGCTGGGTAACCGCCAACTGGCCGCCCCCAGCACCGTGCTCGAAGGCGAAAACCTGCTGCAACAGCAGCACGGCAGCCTGGGTGAAACCCTGAACAAGCAGCCCGGTGTCGCCTCTACCTGGTTTGGCCCTGGCGCCAGCCGCCCGGTGATCCGCGGCCTGGATGGCGACCGCATTCGTATCCTGCGCAATGGCGTCGGTGCCCTGGATGCCTCGTCACTGTCCTACGATCATGCCGTGCCGCTGGACCCGGTAACCGTCGAGCGCGTCGAAATCGTCCGGGGCCCGGCCGCCCTGCTTTACGGCGGCAACGCCATTGGCGGGGTGGTCAACACCTTCGACAACCGCATCCCGGACTCGCCGATCGAGGGCATCCACGGTGCCAGTGAACTGCGTTACGGCGGCGCCGACACCACCCGCAGCAGCGCCGGCAAGCTGGAGGCCGGCGACGGCGCCTTCGCCCTGCACCTGGATGCCAACAGCCGCCAGTTCAACGACCTGCGCATCCCGGGCTACGCACGCAGCGCCAAGGTGCGCGATGCCGACGAGCCCGGCAGCAAACACCGCCTGGAAAACAGCGACGGTCGCCAGGACGGCGGCGCAATCGGTGGTGCCTACCACTGGGACCACGGCTACGCCGGCCTGTCGTACAGCGGCTACGACAGCAACTATGGCTCGGTGGCCGAGTCCGGCGTGCGCCTGGACATGAAACAGGATCACTACGCCTTCGCCTCCGAACTGCGCGACCTCGACGGCCCGTTCAGCTCGGTCAAGGTAGATGCTGGTTACACCGACTACGAGCACAAAGAAATCGAAGAAGGCGAGGTCCATACCACCTTCAAGAACAAGGGCTACGAAGCGCGTATCGAAGCCCGCCACCAACCGCTCGGACCGGTTGAAGGGGTCATTGGGGCCCAGGTCAGCCGTAACGAATTTTCGGCCCTCGGCGAGGAAGCCTTCGTCCCGCATACCGATACCGACAGCGTGGCGCTGTTCATGCTCGAACAGTGGCAAGCCACCGAGCGCCTGGACCTGAGCCTGGGCGCGCGCATGGAGCACACCCGCGTAGACCCGGACGCCAAAGGCAACGAGAACTTCGTCGACGCCGACAGCGCCAGCAGCTTCAACGCCTTCAGCCTGTCGTCGGGGGCTGTGTACCAGCTCGACCCAGTCTGGTCGCTGGCCGCAAACCTCGGCTACACCGAGCGCGCCCCTACCTTTTACGAGCTGTACGCCAATGGCGCGCACGTAGCCACCGGCGCGTTTGAAGTCGGTGACGCCAGCCTGAACAAGGAAAAGGCCATTTCCGCCGACCTGGCGCTACGCTTCGACAACGGCACCCATAAAGGCAGTGTCGGGGTGTTCTACAACCACTTCCGCAACTACATCGGCCTGATTGGCACCGGCAACACCCGCGAAGGCGAGCATGACCATGAGGAGGAGGATCACGATCATGAACATGAAGGCTTCCCGGAATACCAGTACCAAGGCGTGCGGGCGCGCTTCTACGGCATCGAGGCCCAGGACCGCTGGCAGTTGGCCGAGAACCGTTACGGCAGCTTCGCGCTGGAGATGTCCGGTGACTATACCCGGGCCAAGAACCTCGACAGTGGCGAGCCACTGCCCCGCATCGCCCCGCTGCGCCTGAACAGCGGGCTGGTCTGGGAGCTGGACCGCTGGCAGGCGCGGGTAGACGTGCAGCACGCTGCTTCGCAGCACCGCAAACCCGCCAACGAAACCAGCACTGATGGCTACACCACCTTGGGCGCGAGCGTTGGCTACCGCTTCGACATTGGTCAAAGCCAGTGGTTGGCGTTTGTGCGCGGCGAAAACCTGACCGACCAGACCGTGCGCTATGCCAGTTCGATCCTGCGCGATATCGCACCGGCGCCGGGGCGTAGCGTGGAAGTCGGGTTGCGTACCACCTTCTGAACCACAAGCGACGAAGATCGGTGTAGGAACGGGTTCACCCGCGAATACGATGGTAGGGCAACCGGCGCATTCGCGGGTGAACCCGCTCCTACACCTGCCTCGATTAATGACGACTGTTGCCCGTTCAACAACAATCCTCTGCGACAATTTGTCTTTTTTTCTTATAACTTCCCCTATATCCTCCCCGCCGCAAGCTGAAACGCTTCATCGATTAATCTTGTCGCCATATCCATTGAGGGGCCCGCCCTTCGATGCGCTTGCCGTTTTTTTCAATAATCAAAAGATAGCGCTATCTCATGTTCCAACTGCCTAAAACCTGCTACATCGGCCTGGCCCTCAGTGCCTTGGCAACCCCCGCCGGCGCCAGCGAAATGTTCGCCAGCGACTCCCCTTGGATGCTCGGCGACTGGGGCGGAACCCGCAGCGAACTGCTGGAAAAGGGCTACGACTTCACCCTTGGCTACACCGGCGAGATGGGCAGCAACCTGCACGGCGGCTACGACCACGACCGCACCGCGCGCTACAGCGACCAGTTCACCTTCGGCAGCCACCTGGACCTGGAGAAGATCCTCGGCTGGCATGACACCGAATTCCAGCTGACCGTCACCGAGCGTCACGGCGACAACATCAGCAACGACCGCATCAACGACCCGCGTGTCGGCGGCTTCACCTCCGCCCAGGAAGTCTGGGGCCGCGGCGAAACCTGGCGGCTGACGCAGATGTGGATCAAGCAGAAGTACTTCGACGGTGCGCTGGATGTGAAATTCGGCCGCTTCGGTGAAGGCGAGGACTTCAACAGCTTCCCTTGCGACTTCCAGAACCTGGCTTTCTGCGGCTCGCAGGTGGGCAACTGGGTGGGCGGCATCTGGTACAACTGGCCAGTCAGCCAGTGGGCCCTGCGCGTGCGCTACAACCTTACCCCCGAGCTGTACGCCCAGGTCGGCGTCTTCGAGCAGAACCCTTCCAACCTCGAATCCGGCAATGGTTTCAAGCTCAGCGGCAGCGGCACCCAGGGTGCGGTAATGCCGTTCGAACTGGTATGGACCCCACGTATCCAAGGCTTGAAAGGGGAATATCGTGCCGGCTACTACTACAGTAATGCCAAGGCACAAGATGTTCTCAAGGACAGCAACGGTCAGCCGGCCGCCATCAGCGGCGCCGCCTACCGCAGCAGCTCGAGCAAGCACGGCTTGTGGATTGGCGCCCAGCAGCAGGTCACCTCGCTGGCGTCCGACCAGTCGCGCGGCTTGAGCGTGTTCGCCAACGCCACGGTGCATGACAAGAAGACCAATGCCATCGACAACTATGTGCAGGCAGGACTGGTATTCAAAGGGCCTTTCGATGCCCGCGCCAAGGACGACATCGGTTTCGCCCTGGCCCGCGTGCACGTCAACCCTGCCTATCGCAAGAACGCCCGCCTGGTCAACCAGGCCGCCGGCCTCTACGACTACGACAACCCGGGCTTCCTGCCAGTGCAGGACACCGAGTACAGCGCCGAGCTGTACTACGGCATTCATCTGGCCGACTGGCTCACGGTACGCCCCAACCTGCAGTACATCCGCCACCCGGGCGGGGTGTCGCAGGTCGATGGCGCCCTGATCGGCGGCCTGAAGATCCAGAGCAGTTTCTAACCCCTTTTTTGACCTGACGGAGAACCTACGATGAGCACTGAAGGTGCGAACCAAGGAAGCCGCTGGCTACCGCGCCTGATTGGCGCGCTGCTGTTGCTGATGGGCCTGGCCCTGCTGGCCGGCGGTATCAAGCTGAGCCAGCTGGGCGGATCGCTGTACTACCTGATCGCCGGTATCGGCTTTGCCCTTTCGGGCGTCCTGCTGCTGGCCCAACGCCAGATCGCCCTGGGCCTGTATGGCCTGGTGCTGCTGGGCAGCACCGTGTGGGCCCTGTTCGAAGTAGGCCTGGACTGGTGGCAACTGGTGCCGCGGCTGGCTATCTGGTTCGCCATCGGCGTGGTGTTGCTGCTGCCGTGGGCACGTCGCCCGCTGATCGGCCCAGCCAGCAAAGCCAACACTGCACTGCTCGGCGTGGCAGTGGTCGCTTCGGGCGCTTGCGCGCTGGCCAGCCAGTTCACCCATCCCGGTGAAGTGTTCGGCGAACTGGGCCGCGACAGCAGCGAAATGGCCAGCGCCGCCCCGGCCATGCCCGACGGCGAATGGCAGGCCTACGGCCGTACCGAGCATGGCGACCGCTACTCGCCGCTGCGCCAGATCACCCCGCAGAACGCCTACCGTCTGGAAGAAGCCTGGCGCATTCGCACTGGTGATCTGCCAACCGAAAACGACCCGGTGGAGCTGACCAACCAGAACACCCCGCTGAAGGTCAACGGCATGCTGTACGCCTGCACCGCGCACAGTCGCCTGCTGGCGCTGGACCCGGACACTGGCGCGGAAATCTGGCGCTACGACCCGCAGGTCAAGAGCCCGACCGGCACCTTCAAGGGCTTTGCCCACATGACCTGCCGTGGCGTCTCGTACTATGACGAAAACCGCTACGTCAGCCGCGACGGCAGCCCGGCGCCGAAAATTACCGATGCAGGCCAGGCCGTGGCCCAAGCCTGCCCGCGTCGCCTCTACCTGCCTACCGCGGATGCCCGCCTGATCGCCATCAACGCCGACAACGGCAAGGTCTGCGAAGGTTTCGCCAACCAGGGCGTGATCGACCTCACCACCGGCATTGGCCCATTCACCGCCGGCGGCTATTACTCCACCTCGCCTGCTGCGATTACCCGTGACCTGGTGATCATCGGTGGCCACGTCACCGACAACGAGTCGACCAATGAGCCGTCCGGGGTGATCCGCGCCTACGACGTGCACGACGGCCACCTGGTGTGGAACTGGGACAGCAACAACCCGGACGACACCAAGCCATTGGCTGCCGGCAAAATGTACAGCCGCAACTCGGCCAACATGTGGTCGATCGCCAGCGTCGACGAAGACCTTGGCATGATCTACCTGCCGCTGGGCAACCAGACCCCGGACCAGTGGGGCGCCGACCGCACCCCGGGCGCCGAGAAGTACAGCGCCGGCGTGGTCGCCCTTGACCTGGCCACCGGCAAGGCACGCTGGAACTACCAGTTCACCCACCACGACCTGTGGGACATGGACGTCGGCAGCCAGCCGACCCTGGTACACCTGAAAACCGACGATGGCGTGAAACCGGCGATCATCGTACCGACCAAGCAAGGCAGCCTGTACGTGCTCGACCGCCGCGACGGTACGCCAATCGTGCCGATCCGCGAGATCCCCACCCCACAAGGCGCAGTGGAAGGCGACCACACCTCGCCCACCCAGGCCCGCTCCGACCTCAACCTGCTCGGCCCAGAGCTGACCGAACAGGCCATGTGGGGCGCCACGCCTTTCGACCAGATGCTGTGCCGCATCCAGTTCCGCGAGCTGCGCTACGAAGGCCAGTACACCCCGCCATCCGAGCAAGGTTCGTTGGTCTACCCCGGCAACGTCGGTGTATTCAACTGGGGCAGCGTGTCGGTCGACCCGGTGCGCCAGCTGCTGTTCACTTCGCCCAACTACATGGCGTTCGTGTCGAAGATGGTTCCGCGTGAGCAGGTTGCCGAAGGCAGCAAGCGCGAAAGCGAGACCAGCGGCGTGCAGCCGAACACCGGCGCACCGTATGCAGTGATCATGCACCCGTTCATGTCGCCGCTCGGCGTACCGTGCCAGGCACCCGCCTGGGGCTACGTCGCCGCCATCGACCTGTTCACCAACAAGGTGGTGTGGAAACACAAGAACGGCACCACCCGCGACAGCACCCCGCTACCGATCGGCCTGCCGGTTGGCGTGCCGAGCATGGGTGGCTCGATCGTCACCGCCGGTGGCGTCGGCTTCCTCAGCGGCACGCTCGACCAGTACCTGCGCGCCTATGACGTGAACAACGGCAAGGAGTTGTGGAAAGCACGCCTGCCAGCAGGTGGCCAGGCTACGCCGATGAGCTACACCGGCAAGGACGGCAAGCAGTACGTGCTGGTGACTGCCGGCGGCCATGGCTCGCTGGGCACCAAGATGGGCGATTACATCATCGCTTACAAATTAGCCGAGTAAGCGACACCGCTCCCATCCGTGTGGGAGCGGCCTTGCGTCGCGAAAGGGCTGCACAGCAGCCCCGGGATTTCAGCGTCGATGCAAATAATGCCGGGGCCGCTTCGCGGCCCTTTCGCGACACAAGGCCGCTCCCACAGGCCGGTGTTCAGCCTCAGCCCAGCGCGGTATCGAGAAACATCATCACCGCAAATCCGCCCATCAACCCTGGGTAATGGAGCTGGGTGCAGCGCTGGGCATCAAGGCCTAGCCGGCGCTGGAAGCCCTGAAGGTCGCCGTACACATCTAAAGCCTGGCGCAGTCCTTGTGGGCGGCCTTGTGTCGCGTTTCGGTCGCGCAGCGGCCCCAACGATCTAGAATGCTGGATGGCTTCAGGGGCTGCTGCGCAGCCCAATCGCGACACAAGGCTGCTCCCGAACCATTGAAACCCATCCCTCCCCGCCCCATCTAAGCACCATAGTCATTCACGCAGGTGCCCCATGAGCGACCAGCAGGATTTCCCCGAACACCCTGACGAACACAGCGAAGTCGAACACACCCTCCAGGCCGAAGCCAGCCACGCCCTCGCCCTGCCCGGCCAGCAGCTGCCGGACAAGGTCTACGTCATCCCGATCCACAACCGCCCGTTCTTCCCGGCCCAGGTACTGCCGGTCATCGTCAATGAAGAACCCTGGGCCGAAACGCTCGACCTGGTGGCCCAGTCACCGGACCACTGCCTGGCGCTGTTCTTCATGGACACCCCGCCAGAAGACCACCGCCACTTCGACACCTCGGCACTGCCGCAGTACGGCACACTGGTCAAGGTGCACCATGCCAGCCGCGAAAACGGCAAATTGCAGTTCGTCGCCCAGGGCCTGTCCCGGGTGCGCATCCGCAACTGGCTCAAGCACCACCGCCCGCCCTACCTGGTCGAAGTCGAATACCCGCGCCAGCCCGCCGAGCCGACCGACGAGGTCAAAGCCTACGGCATGGCACTGATCAACGCGATCAAGGAGCTGCTGCCGCTCAACCCGCTGTACAGCGAAGAGCTGAAGAACTACCTCAACCGCTTCAGCCCCAACGACCCTTCGCCGCTCACCGACTTCGCCGCCGCGCTCACCTCGGCCACCGGCAATCAGTTGCAGGAAGTGCTCGACTGCGTGCCCATGCTCAAACGCATGGAGAAAGTACTGCCAATGCTGCGCAAAGAGGTGGAAGTCGCGCGCTTGCAGAACGAGATCTCGGCCGAGGTCAACCGGCAGATCGGCGAGCACCAGCGCGAGTTTTTCCTCAAGGAACAACTCAAGGTCATCCAGCAAGAGCTGGGGCTGACCAAGGACGACCGCAGCGCCGACCTTGAACAGTTCGAACAACGCCTGGAAGGCAAGACCCTGCCACCGCAGGCACGCAAGCGCATCGATGAAGAGATGGGCAAACTGGCCATCCTGGAAACCGGCTCACCCGAATACGCCGTCACCCGCAACTATCTGGAATGGGCCACCGCCCTGCCGTGGGGCGTGTACGGCAAAGACAAGCTCGACCTCAAGCACGCGCGCAAAGTCCTCGACCAGTACCACTCCGGCCTCGACGACATCAAGGAGCGCATCCTCGAGTTCCTCGCCGTGGGCGCCTGGAAAGGCGAGATCAGCGGCTCGATCGTGCTGTTGGTGGGCCCGCCCGGGGTGGGCAAGACCAGCATCGGCAAGTCCATCGCCGAATCGCTCGGCCGCCCGTTCTACCGCTTCAGCGTCGGTGGCATGCGTGACGAAGCCGAGATCAAGGGCCACCGCCGCACCTATATCGGCGCCCAGCCCGGCAAGCTGGTGCAGGCCCTGAAAGACGTCGAAGTGATGAACCCGGTCATCATGCTCGACGAAATCGACAAGATGGGCCAGAGCTACCAGGGCGACCCGGCCTCAGCGTTGCTGGAAACCCTCGACCCCGAGCAGAACGTCGACTTCCTCGACCACTACCTCGACCTGCGCCTGGACTTGTCCAAGGTGCTGTTCGTGTGCACTGCCAACACCCTCGATTCGATTCCTGGGCCGTTGCTCGACCGCATGGAAGTGATCCGCCTGTCTGGCTATATCACCGAAGAAAAACTGACCATCGCCAAGCGCCACCTGTGGCCCAAGCAGCTGGAGAAGGCCGGCGTTTCCAAGACCAGCCTCAGCATCAGCGACAGCGCCCTGCGCCTGGTGATCGACGGTTATGCCCGCGAGGCCGGCGTGCGCCAGCTGGAGAAGCAACTGGGCAAACTGGTGCGCAAGGCCGTGGTCAAGCTGCTGGAAAACCCCGACGCCAAGCTTAAGATCGGCACCAAGGACCTGGAAAACGCACTCGGCATACCGGTGTTCCGCAGCGAGCAGGTACTGGCTGGCAAAGGCGTCATCACCGGCCTGGCCTGGACCAGCATGGGCGGCGCCACGCTGCCGATCGAGGCGACCCGCATCCACACCCACAACCGCGGCTTCAAGCTGACCGGCAAGCTGGGTGACGTGATGAAGGAGTCTGCCGAAATTGCCTACAGCTACATCAGCTCCAACCTCAAGCAATTTGGCGGGGATCCAGGTTTCTTCAACGAAGCGTTCATCCACCTGCACGTCCCAGAAGGCGCCACGCCCAAGGACGGCCCCAGTGCCGGCATCACAATGGCCAGCGCTTTGCTTTCACTGGCCCGCGACCAGTCTGCCAAAAAAGGTGTCGCCATGACGGGCGAGCTGACCCTCACCGGTCAGGTACTGCCGATTGGCGGCGTGCGCGAGAAGGTGATTGCAGCGCGGCGGCAGAAGATTTTCGAACTGATCCTGCCGGAGCCCAACCGCGGTGACTTCGAAGAACTGCCGGACTACCTGCGCGAAGGCCTGACAGTGCATTTCGCCAAGCGCTTTGCCGACGTGGCGAAAGTGCTGTTCTAGCCTGCACCGGCCTCTTCGCGGGCAAGCCCGCGCCTGCAAGGGTACGCTACCCCTGCAGGCGCGGGCTTACTCGCGAAAGGGCCGGCACAGGCAGCACAAATTTCCTCGATCATCGGGTATCCTCAGGCCATCGCCAGCCTTCGGAGCCACCATGACCTCTCCTCGTCTGCTCGTTCCCCTGAGCTTCGCCCTGCTTTCTGCTTGCGCGCAACAATCCTCGCAGCCCGTTGACCTGGACGCCGAAAGCGAATGCCCCAAGCGCCTGCAGGTCGGCCAGATCCTCACGCTTACCCTGCCCAGCAACCCCACCACCGGCTACCGCTGGCTGGTACAGAACCCGGCGCCCAACGTATTGCAAAGCCTTGGCCCCGAGGTTTACAGCGCGCCTGAAGACACCGGTATCGTCGGCAGCTCGGGCCTATCGACCTGGCGCTTCCAGGCCCGCGCTACGGGCGAGGGGAACCTGGTGTTGGTCTACCAGCAACCCTGGGCCCCGGAAGTGCGCCCGGTACAGACCTTCGATTGCGCCATTCGGGTCAATTGAGCGCAAAGCGCTGGTCAGCCAACCATGCATCCGGGCTGCGGTTTGGCTAGAATGCGCCCCCTGCCTATCACCAGCCGCCTGGATTCGCCGTGAGCAAACAACCCGACCGCCTTTTCTCCCAACCCCTGGAGCAGGTGCCCGACTTCGTCTTCAACGAAGACGTCGTGCGTGTGTTCCCGGACATGATCAAGCGCTCGGTGCCCGGTTACCCAACCATTGTCGAGAACCTCGGGGTACTGGCCGCTCGGTTCGCCCAGCCAGGCACCGCACTGTACGATCTGGGCGCATCGCTGGGTGCCGTTACCCAGTCGCTGCGGCGCCATGTGCGCAGCGACGGCTGCAGGGTAATCGCGGTGGATAACTCCGCCGCCATGGTCGAGCGCTGCCGCCAGTACCTCACTGCGCAGGATTCGATGTTCCAGGAGTTGCTGCCAGTGCAAGTACTGGAAGCCGATATCCTTGCCCTGCCCTTCGAGCCCGCCTCGGTAGTGGCGATGAACTTCACCCTGCAGTTCATCGCCCCTGACCAGCGCCTTGAACTGCTCGGGCGAATCCGCCAGGCGCTGCTGCCCGGCGGCGCGCTGATTCTGTCGGAGAAGCTGCGCTTCGCCGATGAACAAGAGCAGGACCTGCTCAATGAACTGCACCTGGATTTCAAACGGGCCAATGGCTACAGCGAACTGGAAATCGCCCAGAAGCGCAGCGCCATCGAAAACGTGATGAAGCCCGATACACTCGAAACCCACCAGGAACGCCTGCGCGCAGCCGGCTTCTCGAAAGTGGTGCCTTGGTTCCAATGCCTTAACTTCGCCTCGTTGATAGCCCTGCCATGATCGATCTGTCTCCCCTCGTCCGCCGCCTGGCGGGCACGCCCCTGGCTTCCTGGTCGCAAGGCCTGCAAGCACAACTGGACGCCAAGCTGGAAAAGGGTCACGGTGACCTCGACCGCTGGCGCGGGGCGCTGGAAGCCCTGCCCGCCCTGCAACCCAGTGAAATCGACCTGGTCAACGGGTTGCGTCTGGATTGCGACTGCGACGACGCCACCCGCGCGCAGATGCGCCAGGCACTGATGGGCCTGTCGCCCTGGCGCAAAGGGCCGTTCGACCTGTTTGGCGTGCACGTTGACACCGAATGGCGTTCGGACTGGAAGTGGTCACGGGTCGGCCCGCACCTGGACCTCAAGGGCAAGCGTGTACTCGACGTGGGCTGCGGCAATGGCTACTACCAGTGGCGCATGCTCGGCGCCGGCGCAGACATGGTGATTGGGGTCGACCCCAACTGGTTGTTCTTCTGCCAGTTCCAGGCCGTGCAGCAATACCTGCCGGAGTTGCCGGCCTGGCACCTGCCGTTCGCCCTGGAAGACCTGCCCGCCAACCTGGAAGGTTTCGATACCGTGTTTTCCATGGGCGTGTTCTATCACCGCCGCTCGCCCATCGAGCACCTGCTGGCGCTCAAGGACTGCCTGGTCAAGGGTGGCGAGCTGGTGCTGGAAACGCTGGTTATCGAGGGCGACGAAAACCAGGTGCTGGTGCCTGAAGACCGCTACGCACAGATGCGCAACGTCTGGTACCTGCCGTCGGTACCGGCGCTGGCCCGCTGGTTGCGCCGTGCCGGCTTCAGCGATGTGCGCTGCGTCGACGTGAGCGTGACCAGCGTCGAGGAGCAGCGCAGCACCGATTGGATGCGCTACCAGTCACTGAGCGACTTCCTCGACCCGAACGACCACAGCAAGACCGTCGAAGGCCTGCCTGCCCCGCGCCGCGCCACCCTGCTGGCGCGCAAATAAAAAAGGCGCCCGCAGGGGCGCCTGAATACACTTGCGGCGAGTAGCCGACAAATCAGCGCGAAGCCGCCACGATCAGCGCCTTCATCTCGGCCACAGCAGCCTTGAAGCCGACAAACAGGGCATGGGCCACCAGCGCATGGCCAATGTTCAGTTCATTGATACCCTTGATCGCCGCCACCGCCTCGACGTTGTGGTAGTGCAGCCCGTGACCCGCATTGACGATCAGCCCCTGCCCCACGCCAAACGCCACACCCTCGACGATACGCTTGAGCTCTTCAGCCACATCGGTGGGGGTCTCGGCATCGGCATAACGACCGGTGTGCAGCTCGATGGCCGGTGCGCCAACCCGACGCGAAGCCTCGATCTGCCGTTCGTCGGCGTCGATGAACAGCGACACCTCGGCACCGGTACGTGCCAGCCGTTCCACTGCAGCCTTGATCCGCGCTTCCTGCCCTGCCACGTCCAGGCCACCTTCGGTGGTCAGCTCCTGACGAGTTTCGGGTACCAGGCAGATGTGCGCCGGCCGAATCTTTTCGGCAAAGGCCATCATCTCTTCGGTGACGCCCATCTCGAAGTTCATGCGGGTCTGCAGTACATCCTTGAGCAGCACGACGTCACGCTCCTGGATGTGCCGGCGGTCTTCGCGCAGGTGCACGGTGATGCCATCGGCGCCTGCTTCCTCGGCGTCCAGGGCAGCCTTGACCGGGTCAGGGTAGCGCGTGCCACGGGCTTGGCGCAGGGTCGCCACGTGGTCGATGTTGACGCCAAGAAGCATGCGGTTGCTGTGAGTCACGAAAGGCTCTCCTGAGGATTGAGCCCAACAGCATACGTCCTGATCAGCGCTTGCGAAACAGTTCCCGGCTGACCAGCGGTTTTGCCCCCAGGTGAACTGCCAGTGCCTGGCGCATCAGCCGCTTCGCGGCAAGCAAGGCGCCAGGGGCATCCCAGTCGGTTTGGGCCAGGGCCAGCAGTTCGGTGCCACGGAACAGGCCGGGCTGCGCCAGCTCAACCCGCTCCAGACCGGCGTCAACGCGCAAGCGGTACAGGCCATCGGCGGCAATGGGCTGCTCGTTGACGTCATGGTGCAAGGAAAACGCATAACCGAGTTCGTCCAGCAGCCGCCATTCGAACGAGCGCAACAGGGGTTCCAGCGGTCGACCGGCGCTCAGTGCCTGCAAGGTCAAGGTGTAGTGCTCGAACAGGGCCGGGAACGGCGCTTCGGCAGGCAACAGGCGCATCAGCAGCTCATTGAGGTACAGCCCGCTGAACAGCGCATCGCCGTGAAGCCAGGCGGCGATGCCGGTGCTGTCCATGCGGCTGACATTCTTCAGCTCGCCACGCCCACGCAGTTCCACCTCCAGCGACACGAACGGTCGCACCAGGCTGCCGCCCTTACCCCGTGCGCGACGCAACACGGCGCGCATGCGGCCCTGCGGGGTGAAAAAGTCCACCAGCGCGCTGGTTTCCTTGTAGGCACGGCTGTGCAGCACGTAGGCTGGCTGGGGGGCGGGTTGGTCCATGCACTATCTCTGGGGCCTGATGTACGTGTGGGAGCGGGCGTGCCCGCGAAAGCGTCAGTGAACCCACTATCGCATTCGCGGGCAAGCCCGCTCCCACAGGAATAACCGACCGGTCAGGTAATTACAGGTCGCCGTAGCCCAGCGAACGCAGGGCGCGCTCGTCGTCGGACCAGCCGCCCTTTACCTTGACCCACAGGTTGAGCATGACCTTGGAATCGAACAGCACTTCCATGTCCTTGCGCGCCTCGGAACCGATGCGCTTGATGCGCTCGCCCTTGTCACCAATGATGATTTTCTTCTGGCCATCGCGTTCAACCAGGATCAACGCATGAATGTGCAGCACATGGCCCTGCTGCTTGAATTCCTCGATCTCCACGGTGATCTGGTACGGCAACTCCGCACCCAGCTGACGCATGATCTTCTCGCGCACCAGTTCAGCGGCCAGGAAGCGGCTGCTACGGTCGGTGATCTGGTCTTCGGGGAAGAAATGATCGTTCTCGGGCAGGTGCTTGGCGATCTGTGCTTCCAGCGCTTCAAGGTTGTGCCCCTGCTGTGCGGAAATCGGCATCACCTCGGCGTTCGGCAGTTGCTCTTGCAGCCACTGCAGGTGCGGGATCAGCTCGGCTTTCTCTTCCATGCGGTCGGTCTTGTTGACCGCGATGATCAGCGGGCCGGTGACATACTGCACGCGCTCCAGAACCAGTTGGTCCTCGTCGGTCCACTTGGTACGGTCAACCACGAAGATAACCACGTCGACGTCCTTGAGGGCCGCCGAGGCGTTGCGGTTCATGTAACGGTTCAGGGCCTTGTCGTTGGCCTTGTGCATACCGGGGGTATCGACGTAGATGGCCTGCACATCACCTTCGGTCTTGATGCCGAGCATGTTGTGGCGGGTGGTCTGCGGCTTGCGCGAGGTAATCGCCAGCTTCTGGCCCAGGATGTGGTTGAGCAGGGTCGACTTGCCGACGTTGGGACGGCCGACAATGGCTACGTAGCCGCAGCGGGTCGGGTTGCTATCAGTCATTGCCATTCTCCACGCCCAGGGCGATCAGTGCAGACGCGGCGGCGACTTGCTCGGCAATACGCCGGCTAACGCCTTGACCACGGCTCTTGTTGTTCAGCAGTACCACTTCGCATTCGACGAAGAAGGTCCGGCAGTGTGGTTCACCCTGGATATCCACGACTTCGTAACGCGGCAGCTCACAGCTGCGCGACTGCAGGAACTCTTGCAGGCGGGTTTTCGGATCTTTATTGGTGTCGACCAGTGTCAGGCCTTCGAACTCATCGGCCAGCCAGGCCAGGATGCGCTCCCGGGCGGTGTCCATGTCGGCGTCCAGATAGATGGCACCAATCAGTGCCTCCAGGGCGTCGGCCAGGATCGACTCGCGGCGAAAGCCGCCGCTCTTGAGTTCTCCGGAACCCAGGCGCAGGTAATCGCCCAGGTCAAAACCACGGGCCAGACGGGCCAGGGTCTCACCCTTGACCAACCGCGCACGCAGCCGCGACAACTGGCCTTCGCGGGCCTGCGGAAAACGCTCGAACAGCGCTTCGCCGGCAACGAAGTTGAGAATGGCGTCACCGAGGAACTCCAGGCGCTCATTGTTGCGCCCGGCGTAACTGCGATGGGTCAGTGCCAGGAGCATCTGGTCCTGGTTCTTGAAGGTGTAACCGAGCTTTCGCTCCAGACCGGCAAGGGAAGCACTCATGCGGCCACCCGATCGTTGTTCAACGCGTTGTTCAAATCAACATCCTGAAAGACTGTTTGGCTGTGGTCCGCCGATCGATTTGCGGCGAATCTCCCGATCCCTGAGAACACAGCCTATGTCAGAAATGCATTCGGCGCTGTCTGCTGGACAGCGCCGATGGGTATCAATGGATCAGGCCAACCCGCGACAGGTTGGGCAAGTGGCTGAGTTTGGGCTCTGGCCAGCTCATCCACACCGCGAAGGCCTTGCCGACAATGTTCCGGTCCGGAACCATGCCGTGCAGTTCCTTGGGAATGTTCGGGTCATCCCAGAAACGGCTATCGTTGGAGTTGTCGCGGTTGTCGCCCATCATGAAGTAATGGCCCGCAGGTACGGTCCACTGCTGGTCCGGCGGCATGCGATAACGGCTCATTTCCTTGCGGATCAGGTGTTCGGCCGCGCCGAGCTTTTCCTTGTACAGCTGAGCACTGCCCAGGGTACCCGGCTCGCTGCCCACCAGTTGTTCGGCAACGGGCTGGCCGTTGACGAACAGCCGCTTGTCGTTGGTGTAGCGGACCACGTCGCCCGGCAGGCCAACCACACGCTTGATGTAGTTGACATTCGGGTCGCTCGGGTAGCGGAACACCATCACATCCCCGCGTTGCGGGTCACCGACCTCGATGACCTTCTTGTCGATCACCGGCAGGCGAATGCCGTACGAGAATTTGTTCACCAGGATGAAGTCGCCCACTTCCAGGGTCGGTTTCATCGATCCCGAAGGGATCTGGAACGGCTCGACCAGGAACGAACGCAGCACCAGCACGATGAACAGCACCGGAAAGAACGACTTGCCGTACTCGACCAGCAACGGCTCCTTGTTCAGCCGTTCGACCACCGCCATCTCAGGCTGGCTGACGCTGCCCTGATAGTTGGCGATTGCCGCACGCCGGCGCGGGGCCAGGAACAGCAGGTCGATCAAGCCCAGCAGACCGCAGATGAAGACGGCGATGACCAGCAACAGCGGGAAATTTAGCGACATAGGACCTAGCTATCCAACCTGAGCACGGCGAGGAAGGCTTCTTGTGGAATTTCCACGTTGCCCACCTGTTTCATGCGTTTCTTACCGGCCTTCTGCTTCTCCAGCAGCTTCTTCTTACGGCTGACGTCACCACCGTAGCACTTGGCCAGTACGTTCTTTCTGAGCGCCTTGACGGTTGTCCGCGCAATGATCTGGCCGCCAATGGCTGCCTGGATCGCTACGTCGAACATCTGCCGAGGGATCAGTTCCTTCATCTTCTCGGTCAACGCACGGCCTTTGTAGGCCGCGTTGTCGCGGTGCACGATCAATGCCAGGGCATCGACCTTGTCGCCGTTGATCAGCACGTCCAGCTTGACCAGGTTGGCCGACTGGTAGCGATCGAAATGATAATCCAGCGAAGCATAGCCGCGGCTGGTGGATTTGAGGCGGTCGAAGAAATCGAGCACCACTTCGTTCATCGGCATGTCGTAACGCACCTGCACCTGGCTGCCGAGGAACTGCATGTCGCGCTGTACGCCACGCTTCTCGATGCACAGGGTGATGACGTTGCCCAGGTGCTCCTGCGGAACCAGGATGGTCGCGGTGACGATCGGCTCGCGGAAGTCGGCTACAGCCGAGACGTCCGGCAGCTTGGACGGGTTGTCGACGACGATGGTTTCGCCGGTTTTCAACTCCAGCTCGTAGATCACGCTGGGTGCGGTGGTGATCAGGTCCAGGTCGTATTCGCGCTCCAGGCGCTCCTGGATGATCTCCATGTGCAACATGCCCAGGAAACCGCAACGGAAGCCAAAGCCCAGCGCGTCGGAGCTTTCCGGCATGTACTGCAGCGAGGAGTCGTTCAGGGTCAGCTTCTGCAGAGCGTCGCGGAAATCCTCGAAGTCGTCGGAACTGACCGGGAACAGGCCGGCATAGACCTGCGGCTGAATCTTCTTGAAGCCTGGCAACACCTCGACCTCAGGGGTCGAGGACAGGGTCAGGGTGTCACCAACCGGGGCACCGTGGATGTCCTTGATGCTGGCGATGATGAAGCCTACTTCGCCGGCTTTCAGATCGGCAGTCTGGGTGTGTTTCGGGGTGAAGACACCGACGCTGTCGACCAGGTGCACCTTGCCGGTGGACTTGACCAGGATCTTGTCGCCTTTCTTGACGCGGCCCTGGCGCACGCGCACCAGCGAGACCACGCCCAGGTAATTGTCGAACCAGGAGTCGATGATCAGCGCTTGCAGCGGTGCGTCGATCTCACCTTCCGGCGCGGGAATGGTGTGCACCAGGCGCTCGAGCACCTCGTCAACGCCCATGCCGCTCTTGGCGCTGCAGGCGACGGCGTCGGTGGCGTCGATACCGATGATCTTCTCGATTTCGTCCTTGACGCGGTCCGGATCGGCCTGGGGCAGGTCCATCTTGTTCAGGACCGGCATGACCTCCAGGCCCTGCTCGATGGCGGTGTAGCAGTTGGCTACGGACTGGGCCTCCACGCCCTGGCCGGCGTCGACCACCAGCAGTGCCCCCTCACAGGCCGCCAGCGAGCGCGAGACTTCGTAGGTGAAGTCGACGTGGCCGGGGGTATCGATGAAGTTCAGCTGGTAGGTCTTGCCGTCCTGCGCCTTGTAGTGAAGCGTGACGCTGTGGGCCTTGATGGTGATACCGCGCTCACGCTCCAGGTCCATGGAATCGAGCACCTGGGCTTCCATCTCGCGCGCCGACAGGCCACCGCACATCTGGATGAAACGGTCAGCCAGCGTCGACTTGCCATGGTCGATGTGGGCGATGATGGAGAAATTGCGGATATGACTCAAATCACTCACGGGTCAACACTCGAAAAGGCTGCGAGCCGGACGCCCGCCGAAAAATAGCCGGGAATTGTACCTTAAGCTGCTGGGTTATGGGAGATTCCTCTGTCCGACTGTACACAGCAATCATTCCGGCAATTGTGAATATTCATGAAAAAGGGCAGCCGAAGCTGCCCTTTCGCCTTGCGAAACCGCTTATTCAGCAAGCTTGAAGGTGATGAAGCTGGCACGGCCCTGACGCAGCACGCGCATCGACACGGAACGGTTCTTCGGCAGTTCCTTGGCGATTTCGGTGAATTCCTTGGCAGAACCGATGGCCTGGTTGTTCAGATGGCTGATGACATCACCCGGGCGCAAGCCGATCATGGCTGCCGGGCCATCCTGCACTTCCTTGATGACCACGCCACCTTTGAGCTCCAGGGATTTTTTCTGCTCGGCGGTCAGGTCGGCGACCGATACACCCAGGCGGTTGCTGCTGCGCTCGGCGCTGCCTTCGGTGCCAGCGCCAATGTCAACGTCGTCATCCGGCAGCGCGCCGACGCTGATGTCCAGGTTCTGGCGCTTGCCATTGCGGATGATTTCCAGCTTGGCCTTCTCGCCATCCTTGAGGCCGCCTACCAGGTGCGGCAGATCGGCCGACATGACGATTGGCTGGCCGTTCATGCTGAGGATCACGTCGCCCACCTGCAGGCCGCCTTTGGCTGCCGGGCCGTTTTCCAGCACCTGGGCCACCAGGGCGCCCGCCGGCTTGTCCAGGCCGAACGATTCAGCCAGGTCCTTGTTGACCTCCTGAATCACCACGCCCAGCCAGCCGCGGCTGACCTTGCCGTCTTTCTTCAGCTGGTTGGAGACATCGATCGCCACATCGATCGGGATGGCGAACGACAGGCCCATGAAACCGCCAGAACGGGTGAAGATCTGCGAGTTGATCCCCACCACTTCGCCTTTCATGTTGAACAGCGGGCCGCCGGAGTTACCCGGGTTGATGGCCACGTCGGTCTGGATGAACGGTACGTAGGTGTCATTGGGCAGGGTCCGGCCCTTGGCGCTGACGATACCTTTGGTCACCGAATGGTCGAAGCCGAACGGCGAACCGATGGCCAGTACCCACTCGCCCACCTTGAGCTTCTCGGAGTCACCCAGCTTCACCGTTGGCAAATTCTTGCCATCGACCTTCAGCAGCGCCACGTCAGTGCGCGGGTCGGTGCCGACCAGCTTGGCCTGGAGCTCGCTACGGTCCGACAGGCGAACGATGATCTCGTCGGCATCGGCCACCACATGGTTATTGGTGAGCACGTAGCCATCACTGGAGATAATGAAACCCGAGCCCAGCGACTGCGCCTCGCGCTGGCGGTCGCCGCGCGGCGAACGCGGCTGCTGGGGCATGTTGCGCTCGAAGAACTCGCGGAACATCGGCGGCAGGCCTTCCAGATCCGGCATCTGGCCTGCGGCGATCCGGCGGTCAGGCAGTTTCTGCTTGGTACTGATGTTGACCACTGCCGGCGAAGCCTGCTCCACCAGGGTGGTGAAGTCCGGCAGGGCTTCCTCGGCCTGGGCGGCGACTACTTGGCCGAGCATCAGCACAGCAGCGAACATCATTAGGTAGGATTTCAAGCGTGGTATTGACATACGACTCCCGTCACAACGAGCGGTAGTTTGGAAAGACCCCTGCTCAACGCAGAAAAGGCCAGGCTCTTCAAAGCCTGACCTATAGAAAATTTGCCGATGGATTGCAAATGACAATGCTTTAATTTCATTTCAGGCGTATGCCCACCTGCCTTGACTCGGCACGCAAAAGCGCGCCATTACTGGCGCGCCTGGGCATCCTGGGGGCGCATCGACAGGGCGACGCGTTCTGCCGTACCCAGCGGAATTTCGCCAACCACGGTCACCATCACTTTGCCCTTGGGTGTATTCAGGCGACGCGAGACTGCCGAGGTCGGGCCTAGCTGGGTGCGCATGTCGGTGCCGCCATCATCGCTCACTTGCTCGATGAACACCGAAAAACGCGCCAGGCCGTCGTCATACATCAGGCTGCTGACCGAACTGTTGTGCTTGGGATCACGGCGTACCGAGCTGTTGACCAGCTCGAAACCGGGTGGCAGCCAGTCCGAACGCCAACCCGCGACGGTATCATTGCTGCCGGCTGCCACATGCTGCACTGGCTTGCAGGCAGCACCTGGGCGCAAGTCTGCGTCGCTGGGTATTTCATCGGTATCGAGACGGGTCATCTGGAAGCGTTCCAGCAACTGCCCCTTGTCGTTGAGCATCAACGAACGCAGCGGCAAACCCGAGTGACGGTCCAGGTGCAATTCGAACGCATAGCGATGCTGGTCGCGTGGCGTAAGCGTAATGATCACGGCATCGCGCCCGGCGACCCGTGACTTGCCTGCCACACTCAAATCGTACCAACCCATCAGTTTCAGCGGATCAAGCACACGCGGTGCGGTATCCGGCGGCGCCGTGACACCGCTGGCCAAGGCCCCGCTGACACACTCCACCTTGCCATCCACGCGCACGATTTCCTGGGCGGCGCCATCAAGCTGCAACAGCCGCTCGCTGACTTTACCGCCGTCGACCCTGTGCCAGATGTCGTGGGAGGAGAAACTGCCGTTGCGTTCGTAGACGAACGACCCTTGATAGCTCTGTTTTTGCTCGGCCTGTGCCAGCTTGTTCAGCCACTCACTCGCCTCAGGCGAAGAATTGGCCGCCAATGCTGGCACCGTCATGCAGCTGCCAATCAGCAGCGACAAGAGAGGTAGCGCGCGCATGATCCTCCTTACTTAACGGTTTTCCAGGCTGGCGGCGCGGGCATACGGCAATGCGGTTTCAGTGCCCTTGAGCGCAGATTCCTGGGCATGCTGGCGCAGGTAGCCTGGCAGACGCTGATCCCAGCCGGCCTGGTTCTGCAGCACGCCATTGGCCATTGGCCCGGTCGGTTGCTCACTGCTCTCACTATAGCCTGCCAAAACGGCCGGGCCTTGCGCTTGTGGCACACTCAGGCCCTGCTGGACAGGCTGCTGGGCAGCAAGCTCTGCACCCGTGATCTCGTCCTGGTTGTACATACGCACACCGGCCAGTACCGCGACAGTAACCGAGGCGGCTACCGCCAGACGGCCAATGCTGCGCCAAGGGCCTTTCTTGACCTTGGCTGGCACGGCTTCGTCAGCCAGCGCCGCGGACACCGCAGAGGCGATATCCAGGTTAGGCAGCAGCAGCTCCTTGTGCATGGCTGCACGGGCAACCTGGTAACGCGACCAGGTGGCACGGGTTTCGGCGTCGTCGACGGCGTTCAACACCCGACGCAGTTCCAGTTCATCCGCTTCGTTATCCATCACCGCGGACAGCGATTCCTGCAAAGCTTCACGACTCATGGCGGTTCCTCTCTTGGCGCTGTCGCCGCTGTCTCAGGTTTCCTGCAACAACGGCTGCAGGGCTTTATCTATGGCCTCCCGAGCGCGGAAGATTCGAGAGCGCACGGTACCCACCGGACATTGCATGACACTGGCAATGTCTTCGTAACTCAGCCCGTCGAACTCGCGTAGCGTCAATGCCGTACGCAGGTCTTCGGGCAGTTGCTGGATGGTGCGATGGACAGTGCCTTCGATTTCATCCCGCAACAACGAGCGCTCTGGGGACTCGAGATCCTTGAGACCATGATCGCCGTCGTAAAACTCCGCATCCTCGGAGCTCACATCACTGTCTGGCGGCCGTCTTCCACGGGACACCAGGTAGTTCTTCGCCGTGTTGATGGCGATGCGGTACAGCCACGTATAGAACGCACTGTCGCCGCGGAAGTTGCCAAGCGCACGGTAGGCCTTGATGAAGGCTTCCTGTGCTACATCCTGGGCCTCGTGGGTATCGTGGACAAACCGCACGATCAACCCGAGAATCTTGTGCTGATACTTCAGCACCAACAGATCGAAAGCTCGCCTGTCGCCGCGCTGAACGCGCTCGACAAGCTGCTGATCCTCTTCCTGGGTTAGCATGAACACTCCTCAGTGAACTCGAAGGAGCGTTGCATCAGCCATCGTTCAGGCTTGCAACCATAGACTCGGGCTTTGCGCAAAAGTTCTCCCCTCCAAGCAAGTTTCCTGCAGCCCTTGGTCGGCTTGCACGGAAGACGCGGCGCGGTCACGGCCGGCTACGTCGATAATCAGGTTTCAAATACACAGGGGTAAGCCTGGAAAGGCCTGCCGCCCTGCGTCGCCGCGGCAAATTGTGGCGTACGGGCAGCCTTCATAGGATTTCCGGCCATGTCGGAAAGTTCCCACAAAGGCTGTCGCAACCTGGCAGGTAGCATGGAAATTGGCCACCCGGGGCTGCTATAAAGGCATCCCGACACGTTTAACGATAGTTTCACAATGCCATCCGCGCGTGACCATTGTGCCGTGCCCCTCCCAAAGATTACTAGTGTCCCGACATGAGCCAACAATTCCAACATGATGTCCTGGTGATCGGCAGCGGTGCCGCCGGTCTCAGCCTGGCACTTAACCTCCCCAGCCACCTTCGCGTTGCCGTGTTGAGCAAGGGCGACCTGGCCAACGGCTCGACCTTCTGGGCCCAGGGCGGCGTCGCTGCAGTGCTGGACAACACCGATACTGTGCAGTCGCATGTCGAGGACACCCTCAATGCCGGCGGCGGGCTGTGCCATGAAGACGCAGTGCGCTTTACCGTCGAGCACAGCCGCGAAGCGATCCAGTGGCTGATCGAACAAGGCGTGCCCTTCACCCGCGATGAGCACTACAGCGTCGACGATGGCGGCTTCGAGTTCCACCTCACCCGTGAAGGGGGCCATAGCCACCGGCGCATCATCCACGCCGCCGACGCTACCGGCGCGGCAATCTTCACCACGCTGCTGGAACAGGCTCGCCAGCGCCCGAACATCCAGCTGCTGGAGCAGCGGGTGGCGGTCGACCTGATCACTGAACGCCGCCTGGGCCTGCCCGGCGAACGCTGCCTGGGCGCCTACGTGCTCGACCGCAACACCGGCGAGGTAGACACCTTCGGCGCGCGCTTCACCGTGCTGGCCACTGGCGGTGCGGCCAAGGTCTATCTCTACACCAGCAACCCCGATGGTGCCTGCGGCGACGGTATCGCCATGGCCTGGCGGGCCGGCTGCCGGGTGGCGAACCTGGAGTTCAACCAGTTCCACCCGACCTGCCTGTATCACCCGCAGGCCAAGAGTTTCCTGATCACCGAAGCCCTGCGCGGCGAGGGCGCCCTGCTGCGCCTGCCCAACGGCGAACGCTTCATGCCACGCTTCGACCCACGCGAAGAGCTGGCCCCAAGGGACATCGTGGCCCGCGCCATCGACCACGAGATGAAGCGCCTGGGCGTGGACTGCGTATACCTGGACATCACTCACAAGCCTGCAGATTTCATCAAGAGCCACTTCCCCACCGTGTACGAGCGCTGCCTGGCCTTTGGCATCGATATCACCCGCCAGCCGATCCCGGTGGTGCCGGCGGCGCATTACACCTGCGGCGGCGTGATGGTCGACGACTGCGGCCACACCGATGTGCCTGGCCTGTATGCCATCGGCGAAACCAGTTTCACCGGCCTGCACGGCGCCAACCGCATGGCCAGCAACTCGCTGCTGGAATGTTTTGTGTACGGTCGCGCCGCCGCTGCCGACATCCAGGCACACCTGGAGCAAGTGGCCATGCCCAAGGCCTTGCCCGGCTGGGACGCCAGCCAGGTGACCGACTCGGACGAGGACGTGATCATTGCGCACAACTGGGACGAACTGCGGCGCTTCATGTGGGACTACGTCGGCATCGTGCGCACCAGCAAGCGCCTGCAGCGAGCCCAGCACCGCATTCGCCTGCTGCTGGATGAAATCGACGAGTTCTACAGCAACTACAAGGTCAGCCGTGACCTGATCGAGCTGCGCAACCTGGCGCAAGTGGCCGAGCTGATGATCCTGTCCGCCATGCAGCGCAAGGAAAGCCGAGGGTTGCATTACACACTGGACTATCCAGGGATGCTGGACGAGGCCAAGGACACTATCCTCAGCCCGCTCTGAAAACGGCGTCGCGGCCTTCGCGGGCTCGCCCCCTCCCACAGGAATTTGACTGCCTTGCAGCATTGCGCAGTTGGACCTGTGGGAGCGGGCGAGCCCGCGAAAAAGCTAACCCGGTCTCGATCTATGCCCGGCTCACCGCAGCCCAGCGCCGCCGGCTGAACTTCAACCGCACCCGCAAGCGCCGATGCTCGTCAGCCCCTAGCGCATCCTGAGGTATACACTGGCTTTCCCCCAGCCAACGCCCCACCCGCTCAAAGCGCAAAACCACCAGCCGTGGCAACGCCACGCTGTCCCGGCACAAGCGCACTGACTGCCACCCACAGGCACGGCTGAACACCTGCCAGCCCCGCACATCACGGCGCAGGCCGACAACAGCATGCTCATGGGTCAACAGGATACGTCGGGGAATGGCCCAGCCAGCGTGGGCCGTACAGGCGGCGACAACAAAAAAGGCCATCCACCCGGGCAGCGGGCTCGCCCACACGGCAAGCCACGCCAGTACCTGACAAGCGAGGTAGGCCGTCAGCAGCAGGCGCGAGCCTTGCCAACGGCACTCGAAGCACTCACTTGGGCTGGACACGGTCCAGAATGATGCGGACCATGCGCTGCAGTTCCGGGTCTTCGGACTCGGTGCGCTCCATGAACCAGCCGAACATGTCCTGATCCTCGCAGCTCAAGAGACGCACGTACAGTTCACGGTCGGTCTCATTGAGGGTGGGGTAGACTTCCTGGGTGAAAGGCACCAGCAGTACGTCCAGTTCCAGCATGCCGCGGCGGCTGTGCCAGAAAAGCCGGTTGAGTTCAGTTTGTTCGACCATGGGGCCCTCCTCGAATGGGCCGCCAGTATACAGCCAGGCGCGCGAAGCGACACCGGGCGTTGGTCTAGTCACCTACCTATTTTGTTACCGGCGTTCTATGATGGCCGCCAGTCTTTAGCCACCGCGATGACCCATGGCCGATTCCGCTTTCTTCTGCCCCCTGTCCCACGAGGGCATCCTCGCCGTCCGCGGCTCCGATGCAGGCAAGTTCCTGCAAGGCCAGCTGACCTGCAACATCAACTACCTCAGCCAGGAATACGCAAGCCTCGGCGCCCGCTGCATGGTCAAGGGACGCATGCAGTCGAGCTTCCGCATAGTGCCCGAAGGCAACGGCTACTTGCTGGCCATGGCCAGTGAACTGCTCGACGCGCAACTGGCCGACCTGAAAAAGTACGCCGTGTTCTCCAAGGCCACGCTGACCGACGAAAGCAGCGCATGGGCACGCTTCGGCCTGCAAGGTGGCGACGCTGCACTGCAGGCGCTGGGGCTTGTCGTGCCCGCCGCCGCCGGTAGCACCGTGCGCCATGACGGGCTGATCGCGATCGCCGTGTCCGCCGGCCGGGTCGAGTTGTGGGTGCCGGCGGCTGACGCCGAGCCTGTGCGCCAGGCCCTTGCCGCAGCGCTGCCCGAAGGCAGTGTCAACGATTGGCTGCTGGGGCAGATTCGCGCTGGTATCGGCCAGGTCATGGGCCCAACCCGTGAGCTGTTCATCCCGCAGATGATCAACCTGCAGGCCGTCGACGGCGTCAGCTTCAAGAAAGGCTGCTACACCGGCCAGGAAATCGTCGCCCGCATGCAGTACCTGGGCAAACTCAAGCGCCGCCAGTACCGCCTGGCCCTGGACCAGCAGGCCATTCCGGCCCCTGGCGCCGAGATTTTCTCGCCCACCCATGGGTCGTCGGTCGGCGAAGTGGTCATTGCTGCCGGCAACGGCACGGGCTGCGAACTGCTCGCGGTGCTCAGCGCCGAGGCGGTGGAAGACGGCAACCTGCACTTGGGCAGCCTCGAAGGCCCGCGCCTGCAGGTGCTGACCCTGCCTTACGAACTGGACCGCGACCGGGAAATCCAGCGCTGACCAGCCTGCCCCACCCCTGTGGCGGGGCCGCACCACCACTGCGGTAGACATGCCCATGAACAAGCTGGCCGAGTTGGTTCAAGCACAATTGCTCGACGCCATCGAAAAGGATGACCTGGTCCTGCCAACCCTGCCCGAGGTTGCCTTGAGCATCCGCGAGGCAGCGGAAGACAGCGAGATCAGCGTAGCGGCCCTGAGCAAGGTGATCGGCCGCGACGCGGCCCTGTCAGCGCGCCTGATCAAGGTCGTCAACAGCCCATTGCTGCGTGCTGCGGTCGAGGTGACCGACCTGCATACCGCCATCACGCGGCTAGGCATCAATTACAGCTGCAACCTGGCCATCGGCCTGGTGATCGAGCAGATTTTCCATGCCCGCTCGCCGGCAGTGGAGCAGAAACTGCGCGATATCTGGGCCAGTAGCCTGGAAGTGGCGGGCATCAGCTACGAAATCTGCCGCCGCTTCACACCTCTCAAGCCTGACCAGGCCACCTTGGGTGGGCTGGTCAACCAGATTGGCGCGCTGCCGGTACTCATCTATGCCGAAGAGCACAACGAACTGTTGTCCGACCCGGTTTGCCTGCATTACGTGATCGAGCAACTCCAGCCGGTGCTGGGGGACAAGATCCTCAAGGCCTGGGAGTTTCCGGAGCAGTTGGTCCACCTGCCGAGCCAGGTTCATGACCTGGACCGCCAGACTGACAAGATCGATTACATCGACATCGTGCAGATCGCCCGCTGCATCAGTCAGCGCGGGCGTCACCGGCCATTGGCTGCGCTGCCAGCGTACCGCCATCTGGGGTTGCCGTTTGGCACCGAGCTGGAGGTCGATGAACTGCTGGAGGCGCGGAGCATGTTGCGCTGAGCTGTAGCAGCCTGTGTCGCCCCCTTTCGCGGGTGAGCCCGTGAAAGGGCGACACAGGCAAACCATCAATCCGCGATAAAGCTCACCCGCACCCGCAACCCGCCCTTCTCGCCATCATGCAGGGTCACTTGCGCCAGGTGCGCCCGACAGATCTCGCCAACGATCGCCAGCCCTAACCCACTGCCCTGCGCACTTCGCCGGTAGAACCGCTCGAACACCCGTTCGCGCTCGGCCACGGGAATACCTGGCCCGTCGTCTTCCACTTCCAGCACTGCCGGCGCCATTACCCGCAAAATCACATTGCCACCCGCTGGCGTATGCGCCAAGGCATTGTCCACCAGGTTGCTCAACAACTCGTTGAGCAACGTCGGCTCCCCCTTCAGCCACACCGGCGCCTCGGCCTCCAGCGCCAGCGCCACCCCGCGCTTGTGCGCCAAAGGCGCCATGGCCATGCCCAGCTCGCGGGCCAACTGACTCAAGTCCAGACGCTGCGCACCGCCTTCGGCAATCGCCCGTGCGCCATTCTCGACCCGCGCCAGGGACAACAGCTGGTTGGCCAGGTGGGTCAGCCTGTCGGTGCCCTGGGCTGCCGACTCCAAGGTCTGCCGCCACTCCTGCGGCTCGGCCGAGCGCAAGCCCAGCTCGACCCGTGCCTTCAACGCCGCCAGCGGCGTTCGCAGTTCGTGGGCCGCGTCGGCAATGAACTGCGCCTGGCGCTCGAACTGGCCGCGCAAGCGCTCGGTAAAGTGGTTCAAGGCGCGCACCAGCGGGCCCAGCTCGCGCTGTACCTGCACCACCGGCAACGCTCGCAAGTCGTCCGGCTGGCGTTCTTCCACCGCTGTGCGCAGGCGCTCCAACGGCCGCAACGCGGCACTCACGGCAAACCACACCATCACCAACGCCCCCAGTGCCAGCATGCCCAGGCGCAGCAGGGTATCGGCCATCAACCCTCGGGCCATGCGCACCCGCGCTTCTTCGGTTTCGGCTACGCGAATCTCTGCCATGCCGTTCATGTTCGGCTCGCTGACCGGCTTCAGCAGGCTGACCACACGAACGTCCTGGCCCAGGTAAGTGGCGTTGTAGAACCGTGCCAATGCCGGATAGTCATCGGTGCGCGGCGTGCCAGGCGGCGGTGGCGGCAGGTTCTCGTAGCCAGAAATCAGCCTTTGCTGGATATCCAGCACCTGATAGTAAATGCGCCCCGCACTGTCATAGGCGAACGTGTCCAGCGCCACGTAAGGCACATCCGCGCTCAACGAACCATCGCGCTGCGACAGGCCCGCGGCGATGGTTCTCGCCGAAGCCAGCAGGGTGCGGTCGTAGGCGGTGTCGGCGGCCTCGCGGCCATTCCAGTAGGCACTAAGGCCGCTGGCCAGCATCAGCACCACCAGCAACAGCGCCAAATTACCCAGCAAGCGCCCGCGCAGGCTGCCGTTGTCACGCATCGCGGTGCTCAAGCAAATAGCCCAGACCGCGGAAAGTGACGATGGCCACAGGGTGCCCGTCGAGCTTCTTGCGCAGCCGGTGAATGTAGATTTCGATGGCGTCAGGGCTGGCCTCTTCGTCCAGGCCAAACACCTGGGCAGCCAGCTGTTCCTTGCTCATCACCCGGCCCGGGCGAGCGATCAGCGCTTCCAGCACGCTCTGCTCGCGCGAGGTCAGCGTCAGGTTGTCGTCACCGAGGGTGAAGCGCCGGGTGTCCAGGTCATACACCAGCGGCCCACAGCGTTGCTGGCGCTCGCCACCGAGCACACTGCGGCGCAGCAAGGCCTTGACCCGCGCCTCCAGCTCGGTCAGCTCAAACGGCTTGGCCAGATAATCGTCGGCGCCCAGGTTCAGGCCATGGACCCGGTCCTTGACGTCACTGCGCGCAGTCAGCATCAGCACCGGCAAGGTCTTGCCACGACCTCGCAAGCGCGCCAGTACCTCAAAGCCGTCCATGCGCGGCAGGCCGACATCCAGCACGGCCACGGCGTATTCCTCACTGGCCAGCGCCAGGTCGGCAGCCACGCCGTCATGCAGCACATCCACGGTCAGGCCATGGCTTTTCAAGGCCAGGGCCACGCTTTCGGCCAGTTGCAGGTGGTCTTCGACCAGTAGCACACGCATCGGATTCTCCCTGCTCGGGTGGGACGGTGGCGCGGAGTGTACCGCTGTCACAACGCCTGTGAAGCCCCTCGTGACAAACCTTTCACGCTGAAAGGTTAGCGAAAGGTTCGTTGCCTAGCATCGCACCACGGTCGCCCTTCGCGCCGAAAAAAGCACCAGCAAGGTGCAACGAATAAGAACAATAAACGGAGTCATCGACGATGCTGTCATCGCAGCCGCAGGCGTTCGCGCCTACCCGTTCCTTTATCGCTCGCCCCTCGGCCATCGCCAGCGCCCTCGCGCTTGCCGGTGTCGCCCCGATGAGCCAGGCCGCCTTCTTCGAAGACAGCACGGCCACCTTCGAAACCCGCAACATGTACTTCAACCGCGACTTCCGCGACGGCACCAGCGCGCAGCAATCCAAGCGCGATGAATGGGCCCAGGGCTTCATCCTCAATTTCGAGTCTGGCTACACCGATGGCACCGTGGGCTTTGGCCTGGACGCGTTGGGCATGCTCGGCATCAAGCTCGACTCCAGCCCCGACCGTACCGACAGCGGCCTGCTGCCCACCCACGATGACGGCAAGGCTGCCGACGAGTACTCCAAGCTGGGCCTGACCGGCAAGGTGAAGATCTCCCAGACTGAACTCAAGATCGGCACCCTGATTCCCGAGCTGCCGACCCTGCAGCCCAACGACGGGCGTATCCTGCCGCAAACTTTCGAGGGCGGCCTGCTTACCTCCAAAGAGATCAAGGGCCTGACCTTCACCGGTGGCCGCCTGGACAAGGCCAAGGACCGCAACGACACCAACTGGGAAGACCTGGCGCTGAACAACAAGAACGGCCGCTTCGGTGGCACCTTCAGCGCTGACAACCTGGCCCTGGGCGGGCTCGACTACCAGTTCACCGACCGCATCACCGGCAGCTACCACTTCGCCCAGCTCGACGATATTTACCGCCAGCACTTCATCGGCATGGTCGCCACCCAGCCATGGGGCCCGGGCACCTTGGGTGCCGACCTGCGCCTTGCCATCAGCGACGACGCCGGTGCAGCCAAGGCCGGCAACATCGACAACACCACCGTCAACGGCATGCTCAGCTATGCCCTGGGCGGGCACAAGGTCAGCGCCGCCTGGCAGCAGCTGTCTGGCGAAAGTGCCTTCCCGTATGTGGATGGCGCCGACCCGTACCTGGTCAACTTCGTCCAGATCAACGACTTCGCCGGTGCCGACGAACGCTCCTGGCAGGCGCGCTACGACTACAACTTCGCCGCGCTCGGCGTACCGGGCCTGACCTTCATGACCCGTTACATCAGCGGTGACAACGTCAGCCGTGCTGCCGGTGGCGAAGGCAAAGAGTGGGAACGCAACACCGAACTGAAGTACGTGGTACAAAGCGGCCCGTTGAAGAACGTCGCCGTGCGCCTGCGCAACGCCACCTTCCGCTCCAACTTCGCCCGTGACGCGGATGAAGTGAGGCTGTTGGTCAGCTACAGCGTGGCGCTGTGGTAACCCCATAGCGGTAATCCAATAACAACAACGCTCACGGAGATCGACGATGACCTTTTCACTGCGCCGCCTCGTCCTCGCTACCGGCTGCCTGCTGTTGGCCGGCAACGCCCTCGCTGCAGAACCGAAACGCCCCGAATGCATCGCACCCGCCTCCCCTGGCGGTGGCTTCGACCTGACCTGCAAGCTGGTGCAAAGCGCACTGGTACAAGAAAAAATCCTCAGCAAGCCGATGCGCGTCACCTACATGCCCGGCGGTGTCGGCGCGGTCGCGTACAACGCCGTGGTCGCCCAGCGCCCGGCAGACGCCGGCACGCTGGTGGCCTGGTCCAGCGGCTCGCTGCTTAATCTGGCTCAGGGCAAATTCGGCCGTTTTGACGAAAACGCAGTGAAATGGCTGGCTGCCGTCGGCACCAGCTACGGTGCCATCGCGGTGAAGAGCGACTCGCCCTACAAGACCCTTGATGACCTGGTCGCAGCGCTGAAGAAAGACCCGAGCAAGGTCGTGATCGGTTCCGGCGGTACCGTCGGCAGCCAGGACTGGATGCAGACCGCGTTGATCGCCAAGGCCGCAGGCATAAACCCGCGCGACCTGCGCTACGTGGCCCTGGAGGGCGGCGGCGAAATCGCCACGGCATTGCTGGGCGGCCATATCCAGGTCGGCTCTACCGACATTTCCGACTCCATGCCGCACATCCAGAGCGGCAACATGCGCATCCTCGCGGTGTTCTCTGAAAACCGCCTGGACGAGCCGGAAATGAAAGACATCCCTACTGCCAAGGAGCAGGGCTACGACATCGTCTGGCCGGTGGTGCGCGGTTTCTACCTGGGGCCAAAAGTGAGCGACGAGGACTACGCCTGGTGGAAGGCCTCGTTCGACAAGATGCTGGCCTCCGAGGACTTCGCCAAGCTGCGAGACCAGCGCGAGCTGTTCCCGTTCGCCATGACTGGCGAAGAGCTGGACGGCTATGTGAAGAAGCAAGTGGCTGACTACAAGGCGCTGGCCAAGGAATTCGGCCTGATCCAGTAAGCCTGTCGGGCTCACCACCAACCCTGTGGGAGCGGCCTTGTGTCGGGATCGGGCGCGAAGCGGCCCCCGGCACAGCCGATACGATGCTTCGGACAGATCGCATCGGCAGGTTTAGCGGCCGTTTCGCGCCCGATCGCGACGCAAGGCCGCTCCCACAGGATTTGCATTTCACTTGAGCAATCCCAACGAGGATTCCCCAATGATCCTTCAACGCATTTTCGCCCTGGCCCTGCTGGCGATGTGTGCCGCCCTGGCCGTGATGGCCTGGCCCTATCAGGCTGCATTCTCCTATGAACCGGTGGGCCCGCGCGCTTACCCGCTGCTGGTGCTCGGCCTGATGGGGCTGGGCCTGCTGTACCTGGTGTTCCGCCCAACGCCCATCGTGCGCAAGGATGACGAACCGGAACTGGACCGCGAGACCCTGATCAAGATCACCGCCTGTGTCGGCCTGCTGATCGTCTTCGCCGCCACTTTCGAAGCGCTCGGCTTCATCCTCAGCGCCATCCTGGTCGGCCTGCCCATGGCTCGGCTGTATGGTGGCCGCTGGCTGCAAAGCGCCATTGTGGTGACCGGCATGAGCATTTTCCTCTACTGGCTGTTCGACCGCGTGATGGACGTGCCCCTGCCCCTTGGCCTGCTGAGCGTACTGGAGAACTGACATGGATACCTTGAGCTACCTGGGCCAGGGCTTCGGCATTGCCCTGTCCCCCTACAACCTGGTCACCGCCCTCTCCGGCACCTTGATCGGCACCGTGGTCGGCCTGCTGCCGGGCCTGGGCCCGATCAACGGCGTGGCCCTGCTGATCCCCATCGCCTTTGCCCTCGGCCTGCCGCCGGAATCGGCGCTGATCCTGCTGGCCGCGGTATACCTGGGCTGCGAATATGGCGGGCGTATCAGCTCGATCCTGCTGAACATCCCGGGCGAAGCCTCGACCGTCATGACCACCCTCGATGGTTACCCGATGGCCCGCCAGGGCCTGGCCGGTGTTGCCCTGTCGCTGTCGGCCTGGAGTTCGTTCATCGGCGCCTTCATTGCCACCTGCGGCATGGTGCTGTTCGCCCCGCTGCTGGCGAAATGGGCCATCGCCTTCGGCCCGGCGGAGTACTTTGTGCTGATGGTGTTCGCCATCGTCGCGTTGGGTGGCATGGCCGGTGACAAACCACTGAAAACCTTCATTGCCGCTCTCATCGGCCTGTTCCTGTCGGCGGTCGGCATCGACGCCAACAGCGGCGTGTACCGCTTCACCGGTGACAGCGTGCACCTGGCCGACGGCATTCAGTTCGTGGTCCTCGTGCTGGGCCTGTTCTCCATCAGCGAAATCCTCCTGCTGCTGGAAAAGACCCACCATGGCCACCAGGCGGTCAAGGCTACCGGCCGCATGCTGTTCAACTTCAAGGAAGCGGCCTCGGTGTTCCTGGTCAACATCCGTTGCGGCCTGCTCGGTTTCATCATGGGTGTTCTACCCGGCGCCGGCGCAACGCTGGCCAGCGCCGTGGCCTACATG
The DNA here is from genome assembly GCF_036961695.1 of Pseudomonas sp. CGJS7. Taxonomy (NCBI): domain Bacteria; kingdom Pseudomonadati; phylum Pseudomonadota; class Gammaproteobacteria; order Pseudomonadales; family Pseudomonadaceae; genus Pseudomonas; species Pseudomonas sp. CGJS7. The sequence goes on from NZ_JBAMDI010000003.1 coordinate 137,737, forward strand.
ACCGAGAAACGCATGGCCGGGGAAAGCGGCAAGTTCGGCAAAGGCGATGCCCGTGGCCTGGCAGCGCCGGAAACGGCCATTGGTGCGTCCTGCTGTGGCGCCCTGGTCCCGATGCTGACCCTGGGCGTACCGGGCTCTGGCACCACAGCTGTGATGATCGGCGCCCTGACCCTGTACAACATCACCCCTGGCCCACTGCTGTTCGAACAGCAGCCAGATATCGTCTGGGGCCTGATCGCCTCGCTGTTCGTCGCCAACATCATGCTGGTGATCCTCAACATCCCGATGATCCGCATCTTCACCCGCATCCTCGCCGTGCCAAACTGGGCGCTGGTGCCGGTGATCGCCATCATCACCGCGATCGGTGTGTACGCCGTGCATGCCACCACCTTCGACCTGTTCCTCATGGTCGGTATCGGCATCATGGGCTACATCCTGCGCAAGCTGGACTTCCCTCTGTCGCCGATTCTGCTGGGCTTCATCCTCGGCGGGCTGATGGAGCAAAACCTGCGTCGGGCGCTGTCGATCTCCAACGGTGAACTGGGCATCCTCTGGTCCAGCCCGATCAGCATGGGCGTCTGGGCGCTGGTAGTGCTGATGCTCGCCCTGCCGCTGCTGCGCATCTGGCGCAAACGAAGCCTGCAGCGCCGGGCCCTGGCCGATGCCTGATCGGTCGTTGCCATTGTTCGTCGCGACCGGGCTGGTCGGCCTTGCTGGCGGTTTTGCCGCCAGCAAGGTCGGCTGGCCTTTGCCATGGATGGTCGGTTCATTGCTGGCGATCATCCTGGTGCGCTGCCTGACGCGTTGGCAGCTTTCGGAAATCCCCAACGGCCGCAAGTGTGGGCAGTGGATCATCGGCATCGGTATTGGCCTGCACTTCACCCCCGCGGTGATCGAGCAAGTGGCCAGCCATTTCGCGCTGATCTGCTTCGGTGCGTTGTTCACCACCCTGTCCAGCGTGATCAGCGTATGGCTGCTGCGGCGAACCGGCGAAGACCGCGCCACCGCGTTCTTCGCCAGCATGCCTGGCGGTTCGGGCGAGATGGTCAACCTTGGGGCGCGCAATGGCGCGGTGCTCAGCCAGGTGGCGGCAGCGCAAAGCTTGCGTGTGCTGGCAGTGGTGCTGTGCGTGCCGGCGCTGTTCAAGTTTCTGCTGGGTGACGGGGTACCACTGAACCACACCGGTAGCGTGAGCTGGGGCTGGCTGGCGTTGATTGCGCCCTTGGGCGTTGCCGTTGCCTTGCTCTGGCAGCGCTTGCGCCAGCCCAACCCATGGCTGTTCGGGCCATTGCTGGTCGCGGCTACGGTCAGCCTGGCCGGCAACCTGCAGGTCGCCCTGCCCAACGGCGCCAGCCAGATCGGCCAGTGGCTCATCGGCAGCGGCCTGGCCTGCCACTTCAACCGCGCGTTCTTCCGCCGCGCACCGTCGTTCCTGGGACGCACCTTGATGGCCACGGCGTTGTGCATGGCGATTGCAGCCAGTGCCGCGTGGGTGCTGAGCATGATGACTGCACTGGACTTGCGTTCGCTGACACTGGGGATGATGCCTGGCGGGATCGCCGAAATGAGCCTCACGGCCGAAACGTTGCAATTGTCAGTGCCGCTGGTAACCGCGCTGCAGGTGATGCGCCTGATCCTGGTGTTGTTTCTTGCAGAACCGCTTTTCCGGTGGTGGGACAACAGGTATTCAAGCGGCAAGCCCCCTGAAGATAGATAGTTACCACTTGCCCAATGCCCGGATGAATAGAGTCGGATTGCTGCCCTGATCGCCAGCAAACCCACACTTCCCGGCATTCAAGAGGTAATGATGAAAGTCCGTCTTTCTTGCAACTATCGCTCGGCTATTGCCTGGGCATGCCTTGCCATCAGCGCAGGCAGCCTTGCCGCACAGCCACCTGCCCCCGTCCAGATCAACGTCGTGGCTATCAATGATCTTCACGGCTACCTGGAACCCAACCCCCAGGACTACGCCGGCGCGCAAGGCGCTACCCGCCTGACCTACGGCGGTATCGCCACACTCGGCGCCATGCTCGATGAACTGCGAACGCAGGACCCCGATCTGCTGTTCATCGGGGCTGGCGACTTGATAGGGGGCAGCCCTGCCATTTCTGCGCTGTGGGCTGACGAGCCTGTGCTTGAGGCCTTGAACGCGATGGGCATGATTGTCAGCGCATCCGGGAACCACGAACTGGATGCAGGCAAGGCCGAGTTTCTTCGTCAGATCCACGGAGGATGCGAGTCAACGCGCCCTGAAAAGGCCTGCACGTTTCGCGGCGATTATCCAGGAAGTGGCTTCCCTTACATAGCGTCCAACCTGATCGATACCACCACGGGCGAGCGCTTGCTACCGGCCTATCACATTCAAGAGGTGAAAGGGGTCAAGATAGCGTTCGTCGGTGCCGTGCCACGCAACATGGAAAAAGTGGTCTCGGCCAGCGCATTCGCAGGGCTCAAAGCCACAGATGAAGCGCAAGCCATCAATGACGTGATTCCGGAGCTCAAGGCCAAAGGCGTCAATGCAATCATCGCGGTCATGCACCAGGGAGGGGATACCGTCGAGCCGTTCGACACGCAGGATTGCAGCCAGCTGAGTGGCGCGGTCGTCGACGTGGCGAAGCGGCTGGATCCTGCGGTAGATGCTGTCATCAGCGGTCACTCGCATGCCAGCTATCAATGCAAGGTGGGTGACCTGAGCATCACTCAGGCTGGCAAATACGGCCACTTCCTGACTCAGTTGAAGTTGCAGGTAACGCCAGGCACCCATCACGTCACGAACATCACCGCCCGCAATATTCCTGCTGACCCACAGAACTACCTGCCGAATGCCCAGTTGGCCAGTTTGCTGGAGGAAGTGCGTCAGCGGTCCGGGGAAAAATTGCTCGAACCCATAGGACGCATCTCGACGGCAGAACTTGACCGCAAAGAAAATGCGGCCGGTGAAACAACCTTGGGGAACCTGGTCACGGATGCCCAATTGGCCATGACCCAGGCGTTCAATACCCAGGTTGCCTTTCTCAACCTGGGTGGGCTGCGCAGTGATCTTATCCAGCCTGCCGATAGCGACCTGACCTACGAACAATTATTCGCCGTACAACCGTTCAATAACCCACTGGTGGTTCAGGAACTGACAGGCAAGCAGATTACCGAACTGCTCAACCTTCAATGGAACAGGGGCAGTTTCAATCCGCTGCAAGTATCGAAGGGTTTTCATTATGAGTGGGATGGTTCACGGCCTGTCGGCAGCCGTGTCGTCGAGGGGAGTGTGCGTCTTCACGGCAAACCCGTTGAGCCGTTGACCCATTATCGCGTCGTCAGCAACCTTTTCCTGGCCGATGGTGGCGGTGGCCTGGCCACTTTCAAAGAAGGAAGGCGACGCCAGGACACCGGCATCACCGACCTTGAAGCCTTGGTGGAGTACGTGCGCCAGAACCATGAGCGGGGTATTGCCATTGGCCAGCGCAGCGAGCCGCGCATCAGCATGACGCCCTGAGCGATTGCGTACCCCACCGCGGTTTCTCACAGCGGGGGCAGTGCCCAGTCGATGGGCCCGAGCCCCCGCTGCTCGAGGAAGCTGTTGGCACGGCTGAAATGCCCGCAACCGATGAACCCGCGATACGCCGACAGCGGCGAAGGATGGACCGACTTCAGTACCAGGTGCTTGGTACCGTCGATCAGCTTCTGCTTGCTCTGTGCATGCGCCCCCCATAGCAGGAAGACCACGTTCGGGCATTGCTCACTGACCACCTGGATAATCCGGTCGGTAAACAATTCCCAGCCTTTCTTGGCATGCGACGCGGCATTGGCGCGCTCGACGGTCATGGTCGTGTTGAGCAACAGAACGCCTTGTTCCGCCCAGCTCTGGAGGTAGCCGTGGCTGGGGATCGGGATGTTCAGGTCGCGCTGCAGCTCCTTGTAGATATTGACCAGCGACGGTGGCGTGGCCACGCCCGGTTGCACCGAGAAGCACAAGCCATGTGCCTGGCCCGGCCCGTGGTACGGGTCCTGACCGAGGATGACCACCTTCACCTGGTCCAGCGGTGTCGAATTGAGCGCATTGAAGATCAGAGGCCCTGGCGGGTAGATCTCCTTGCCGGCAGCGTACTCGCCACGCAGGAACTCGCGCAGCTGGTGCATGTAAGGCTGGTCGAATTCACCGCGCAATGCGGCCTTCCAGCTGGGTTCGAGTTTGATGCGATCGTCGTCAGTCATGGGGCCTTCCATAAACAATGGCGCGACACTAGGTAAGCCCTTCGCGCTTGTCAAACGATCCGACCGACGACCGGCATGATCGGCCAGGCAAGCCATACTTGAGCGATGACTTGCGAGAGGTAGTCCATGACCATTCACTGCGAGGTACTCACCGGCGTCGATGGCGCCCGCATCGGCATCGCCACCCTGGATGCGCCCAAGGCGCTCAACGCCCTGAACCTGCCGATGATCGAGGTGCTGGGCGAACAACTGCATGCCTGGGCCCGCGACCCGGGTATCGTCTGTGTGCTGCTGCGCGGCAACGGGGCAAAAGCCTTTTGCGCAGGCGGCGATGTCCGTGCGCTGGCGCAAGCCTGCCGCGACCACCCCGGCAGTGTCCCACCGCTGGCGGCCTCCTTCTTCGCCGCCGAATACCGCCTGGACTTTGCCCTGCACACCTACCCCAAACCGTTGTTGTGCTGGGGCCATGGGCATGTGCTGGGTGGTGGCATGGGGCTGCTGCAAGGCGCCAATGTACGTATCGTCACCCCCAGCAGCCGGCTGGCCATGCCGGAAATCAGCATCGGCCTGTACCCTGACGTAGGCGCCAGTTGGTTCCTGGCCCGACTGCCGGGCAAGCTCGGTTTGTTCTTCGGCCTGACAGGTGCGCCGATCAATGCCCGCGATGCCCTTGACCTGGGCCTGGCTGACCGTTTTCTGGGCGAGCACCAGCAAGAGGCCTTGATCGAGGAGTTGGTGCAACTCAACTGGCAGGAGCAGACCGCCATACAACTGAACAGCCTGCTCAAGGCCGAGCAGCATCGTGCCTGCGCCGAGCTGCCTGATGCCCAGTGGCTGCCACGACGGCATGAGATCGATCAGTTACTCGACGTGGCGGATGCGGCTTCAGCCTGGCGCGCGCTGGAAAGGCTCAAGCAGCATGACGACCCATTGCTGGCAGATGCCGGCCACCGTCTGCATGAGGGTTGCCCGCTGACGGCGCATCTGGTCTGGGAGCAGATCCGCCGGGCGCGGTACCTGTCGTTGGCGCAGGTGTTCCAGATGGAATACAGCATGAGCCTGAACTGTTGCCGCCACCCTGAATTCAGTGAAGGCGTGCGCGCTCGCCTGCTGGACAAAGACAACCAGCCGCGCTGGCACTGGCCTGATGTGGCGCAAGTACCGGCGGCGGTAGTCGAGGCGCATTTTGCCAAGGCGTGGGAAGGACGGCACCCATTGGCGGATGTGGGTTAGCCTGCTGATGCGGGGGCTGCTTTTCAGCCCCCGCCTCCGCTCAGCTAGCGCTGCCAGTTTCCTCCTCGCCCCTGCCCGCCCCGCCCGTCCCAGCGCCCGCGGTGGTCAACCTGCCGATTGGAGTGCCGGTCGCCCTGCCGGTAACGCTGGCTGTCATTGCGATAGTCATGGCGATCCCGGTCCTGCCGGTAGTCTTGCCGCTGGCGATTGCCGTAGTCATGGCGCGGGTTGCCATGCCACTGGTTCATCCTCGGCTGCGGATAGGGCCGGTAATGGGGCACAGGGGCCGACCGATTGTAGTAACGGGGAGCAGGCTGATAGTAGTAGCGCGGCGCAGGCGCCACATAGTAACGGTCATAGCGGTAATACCCCGGCGCCACATAGCGGTCGGTGGAGTAATAGTCCGAACGGTAATAGCCCCCGCGCTCATGGTACGGGGCGCAGGCCGAAGTCATCAGCCCCAGCAGGGCGATCAACAGGATTCGATAGGACATGGCGGCCTCCTGGACCGCTGGAGTGCCCGAACAGCGGCGCTGGCGAGCGTCGATACAAGATGCGTCAATCGACACTGACTAAGACAGCGGCGCGCAGGTGCAGTGCCATTTCTGCAATAACTTGATACAGGTGAAATAACCCTGAAAAACTTGCAGTCATTTGCCGGCCATCTCACTAGAATAAGCGGCTCGGCACACATCACGGGAAGATCATGCCCTTACGTTCCGCTCTGTTCTCGCAACGCTCGCTGATCGTTACCCTGCTCGTGTTACTGGCCTGCGGCTTCCTGGCCACCTCGCTGCTCAGCTACTTCTCCTCGCGCAGCGCCATCCGCGACGGCATCATCAATACCGAATTGCCGCTGACCTCCGACACTGTCTACTCGGAAATCCAGAAAGACCTGATCCGCCCGGTGCTGATCGCCTCGATGATGGCCCAGGACACCTTCCTGCGCGACTGGGTGCTGTCCGGCGAGCAGGATACCGAACGCATGACCCGCTACCTGAGCGAGGTCATGGGCAAGCAGGACATCTTCACGTCCTTTTTCGTGTCCGATCGCACGCGGACCTACTACCAGGCCAAAGGCGTGCTCAAGCACGTCGAACCGGGCACCTGGCGTGATGCCTGGTATTTCCGTCTGCGTGAACTCAAGGCCCCTTATGAGATCAACGTCGACCTGGACATGGCCAACCAGGACAGCCTGACCGTGTTCATCAACTACCAGGTGCACGACTACCAGCAGCGCTTCATCGGCGCGGCAGGCGTAGGGCTGAGCGTATCGTCGGTGGTCAAGCTGATCGATCAGTACCAACGCCGCTACCAGCGCGCGGTGCTATTCACGGATGCCAAAGGCAAGGTGCTGTTGACCGGCTCCGAGGGTGGCCCGCATGGTTTGCAAGTTGGCCAGTCACTCAGCGACAACCCTGATCTGAAAGCCATGCTGGCCGAGCAGAGGGTGCCGGGCGAAGGCAGCCACGAGTACCATGACAGCGAAAACCACAGCCACTTTCTCAACGTTCGCCACCTTCCCGAACTGGACTGGTACCTGTTGGTGGACAAACGCGAAACCGGCGTCCTCGACCGCATTCGCCAGGCGCTGTACCTGAACCTGGCGATCTGTACGATGATCACCCTGGTGGTGCTGGCACTGGTGCATGCCATGGTCCGCCGCCACCAGGCCAGCACCGAAGCCTTGGCCACGCTCGACAGCCTCACCGGCTTGCACAACCGGCGCAGCTTCGACCTGCTCGCCGCCCAGGCGCTGCGAGAAGCCCGGCGCGACAATAGCCCTCTGGTGGCCTTGCTGATTGATCTGGACCACTTCAAGGCACTGAACGACAACCACGGCCACCTGGCAGGTGACGAAGTGCTACGCCAATTCGCCAATGTGCTGCAAGGCAGCCTGCGTCAGTCAGATATACTGTGCCGCTGGGGCGGTGAGGAATTCATCGTGCTGCTGCGCGAAGCTGAAGGCAGCCAGGCCGTCGAGGTGGCGGAAAAGATCCGGCGACGCACCGAACAGCTGACCTTCAGTTACGACAACCAGCCGCTGCGACTGACCACCAGCATCGGCCTGAGCAGCCTGCAACCGGGGGATACCCTGCACGCCCTGCTGACCCGCGCCGACCGCGCGCTTTATCGTGCCAAGCAGGCTGGCCGCAACCGCGTCTGCAGTGAAACCCGCCATGAATGACAAGCAACACTGCCCCGCTTGCGGTGCCCTCAACCAGTGCAGCCTGGCCGACCCACGCCGTGCCACCCAGGCGTGTTGGTGCTACAGCGTGACCATCGACCCGGCCGTGCTCCAGGCCCTGCCCGATGAACTGCGTAACAAGGCCTGTCTGTGCCCGCGCTGCGCCGCCGTTGAAGAACAGCTCCGTCCATCCGCTGCCCACTGATCGTTGCCATGCGCCTTGACCGTTTCCTCGCCAACCTGCCCAGCTACAACCGCCAGCAAGTTCGTCTGATGCTGGCGCAACGCCGCGTGCGGGTGGACGGCAAGGTCGCCAGTGACCCGCTGACCGACGTGCGTGAATTCAGCCGCGTAGAGCTGGACGAGCAACTGCTGCAGGCCGGCCGGCCCGCCCGCTACCTGATGCTGTACAAGCCCACTGGCTGCGTAAGCGCCACCCACGATCCGCAACACCGTACCGTTCTCGACCTGCTGCCCACGGCGTTGCGAGATGACCTGCACATAGCCGGGCGCCTGGATTTCAACACCACCGGCCTGATGATCCTGACCAACGATGGCCAGTGGTCACGGCGCCTGACCCAGCCTGCCACAAAGCTGCCCAAGCATTATCTGGTGGACACCGAGGACGAGATTGGCGAGCACTATGTGGCCAAGTTTCGCGAGGGTTTCTATTTTGCCTTCGAAGACCTCACCACCCAACCAGCCCAGCTGGACATCCTCGGCCCCCACCGAGCCCGGCTGGCGATCGTCGAGGGGCGGTACCACCAGGTCAAGCGCATGTTCGGGCACTTCAACAACAAGGTGGTGGGGCTGCATCGGGAGAGCATGGGAGCGATCCGGCTGGATCCGGGGTTGGCGCCGGGGGAGTATCGTGAACTGACGGCCAATGAGATAGCCACTGTCCAGGCGTGACAGACAGCCGGTGTCGTCACACGACCGCTCAGCGACAAAAGTCACATTACTTACCGAACGGCACTTGCGCGATCCCCAACCCACTGCTTGAATCCAAATCGTCAGTCTGCATGTGACTACCAAGTCACACCTGCAGCCAATGACACTTTTTGCCGGCCACCCAAAGCCTAGATGCCTTGGGGCACGGCAAATTGCCCGCCAAAAACAATACCGTCGACGCAAGTGCCAAGGATCGACACAGGGCCCCCGGATTATCTTCAGGCAAATGCCTACCTGTCATAAAGAACGTGCACCCTAGGTGACGCGAATACCCTTTTTGCGCCAGGAGTCGATGACATGAGGCCAGAAATCGCTGTACTTGATATCCAAGGTCAGTATCGGGTTTACACGGAGTTCTATCGCGCGGATGCGGCCGAAAACACGATCATCCTGATCAACGGCTCGCTGGCCACCACGGCCTCGTTCGCCCAGACGGTACGTAACCTGCACCCACAGTTCAACGTGGTTCTGTTCGACCAGCCGTATTCAGGCAAGTCCAAGCCGCACAACCGTCAGGAACGGCTGATCAGCAAGGAGACCGAGGCGCATATCCTCCTTGAGCTGATCGAGCACTTCCAGGCAGACCACGTGATGTCTTTTTCGTGGGGTGGCGCAAGCACGCTGCTGGCGCTGGCGCACCAGCCGCGGTACGTGAAGAAGGCAGTGGTGAGTTCGTTCTCGCCAGTGATCAACGAGCCGATGCGCGACTATCTGGACCGTGGCTGCCAGTACCTGGCCGCCTGCGACCGTTATCAGGTCGGCAACCTGGTCAATGACACCATCGGCAAGCACTTGCCGTCGCTGTTCAAACGCTTCAACTACCGCCATGTGAGCAGCCTGGACAGCCACGAGTACGCACAGATGCACTTCCACATCAACCAGGTGCTGGAGCACGACCTGGAACGTGCGCTGCAAGGCGCGCGCAATATCAACATCCCGGTGCTGTTCATCAACGGCGAGCGCGACGAGTACACCACAGTCGAGGATGCGCGGCAGTTCAGCAAGCATGTGTGCAGAAGCCAGTTCAGCGTGATCCGCGATGCGGGCCACTTCCTGGACATGGAGAACAAGACCGCCTGCGAGAACACCCGCAATGTCATGCTGGGCTTCCTCAAGCCAACCGTGCGTGAACCCCGCCAACGTTACCAACCCGTGCAGCAGGGGCAGCATGCATTTGCCATCTGAGCGGCTCGGCGCCTTGTAGCCAATACCCGCAGGCCACGGGGCGCCGACAAGCTTTTTTATAACTTGGGCTTCTAATTCGCTGAAGGTTCTGGTAAAAAGTCGAGCTCAGATGCGGGTATAGTTTAGTGGCAAAACGAAAGCTTCCCAAGCTTTAGTTGAGGGTTCGATTCCCTCTACCCGCTCCACATCGCAGTCCCGCATGGCGTTCCAGCAACGTCATCGCAGTCAAAAGGAGCCTTGGCTCCTTTTTTCGTTTTTCATCCTGCCTTGACCTGGCCCATGGCCAATTACCCACCGATCCGCTTCAATGCGCATCGGGCCTTTGCGTGCGCAAGCGAAACGGTTTGTGGCGGATATGCTCACTGGATTCGTGAAAACATTCGAAAGGACAACGCATGTTTCTCTCCCGCTGGCTACCGGGCCTTGCCAACCTGCTGCACTACCGCCGTGAATGGTTCCACGCCGATCTGCAAGCGGGCCTGTCGGTAGCCGCGATCCAGATTCCCATTGCCATTGCCTATGCGCAGATCGTCGGGCTGCCGCCGCAATATGGCCTGTACGCCTGTGTGCTACCGATGATGGTCTACGCGCTGATCGGTAGCTCGCGCCAGCTGATGGTCGGCCCCGACGCCGCCACCTGCGCGATGATCGCCGGTGCCGTGGCACCGCTGGCCATGGGCGACCCGCAGCGCATCGTCGAACTGTCGGTGATCGTCACCGTGCTGGTCGGCGTGATGCTGATTGCCGCGGGCCTGGCGCGGGCCGGGTTCATCGCCAGCTTCTTCTCGCGGCCGATCCTGATCGGCTACCTCAACGGTATCGGCCTGAGCCTGATCGCCGGGCAGCTGTCCAAGGTGGTGGGCTTCAAGATCGAGGGCGACGGTTTCATCCTCAGCCTGATCAACTTCTTCCAGCGTCTGGGCGAAATTCACTGGGTCACATTGATCATCGGCCTGGCCGCCCTGGGCCTGCTCATCTGGCTGCCACGGCGCTACCCGCGCCTGCCCGCAGCCCTCACGGTAGTGGCGCTGTTCATGCTGCTGGTTGGCCTGTTCGGCCTTGACCGTTTTGGCGTCGCCGTCCTTGGGCCGGTACCTGCAGGCATCCCGCAACTGGCCTGGCCACACAGCAACCTGGCGGAAATGAAGAGCCTGCTGCGCGACGCCCTGGGTATCGCCACCGTCAGCTTCTGTAGCGCCATGCTTACCGCACGCAGCTTTGCCGCCCGGCATGGCTATGCGATCAACGCCAACCACGAATTCGTCGCCCTGGGCGTGAGCAACCTGGCGGCCGGGGTTTCCCAGGGCTTTGCCATCAGCGGTGCCGACTCGCGCACTGCAGTCAACGACATGGTCGGTGGCAAAAGCCAGCTGGTGGGCATCATCGCGGCACTGGTGATCGCCCTGATCCTGCTGTTCTTCACCGCACCCATGGCCTGGATCCCGCAGGCTGCGCTGGGCGCCGTGCTGCTGATGGCTGGCTGGGGGCTGATCGACATCAAATCGCTGGGGCATATCCGGCGTCTAAGCCGCTTCGAGTTCTGGCTGTGCCTGCTGACCACGGCGGGCGTACTGGGCCTGGGCGTGCTGCCCGGCATCGTGTTTGCCGTGACCCTGGCGATCCTGCGCCTGCTTTACAGCATCTACCAGCCCACCGATGCCGTACTGGGCTGGCTGCCGGGCACCGAAGGCCAGGTCGACATCCGCAAGTTCAAGGACGCCCGCACCGTGCCTGGCCTGGTGGTGTACCGCTTCGACGACGCCATCCTGTTCTTCAACGCCGACTATTTCAAGATGCGCCTGCTTGAAGCCGTGCAAAGCCAGGACCAGCCTAAAGCCGTGCTGTTCGATGCCGAAGCGGTAACCAGCATCGATGTCAGCGGCATCGCCGCCCTGCGCGAAGTGCGCGACACCCTGGCGGCCCAAGGCATCTTCTTCGCCATCGCCCGCGCCCGTGGCACTTTCCTGCGCATGCTGGTGCGCTCGGGGATGGCGCGGGACATGGAAGAAAAACTGCTATTCGGCTCGGTACGCGCAGGGATTCGTGCGTACCGCGTGTGGCGCAACCGAAACCACAGTGTGCAGGTGACCGGACAGGGTTGAGCGGCTTTCATCCTGTTCAACGTGCTGCGCCTTTGCTGGCCCTTTCGCGGGTAAACCCGCTCCTACATGGACTTGTAGGGGCGGGTTCACCCGCGAAAGGGCCAGCACAGACAACACAAAACCATCGCCCTGACACCAACCCTCGCACACCTCGCATGACATGCTAAAGTCGCCCCGTTCCCCGCACCACCCAACGGACTCAGCATGCCCGCTCTCGATGCCACCCTCACCCCCTGGCCAGAACTCGCCGCCCGCCATCCCTGCGACGCCCTGCTGCTGGGCAACGGCGCCAGCCGCGCAGTATGGAAGCCGTTCGGCTACTTCTCGCTGTTCGAGCAAGCGCAACGCGCAGGCCGCAAGAAAGGCCTGGCGGTCAGCGACCAGGCACTGTTCAAGTCCTTGGCCACGGAACTGTTCGAGCCGGTGCTCAGCGCCCTCAACACCACCGTGCGTACCAACGCCGCCCTGGCCATCAACTCCACCGCGCCGCTGAACCGCTACTACTCGATCAAGGAAGCGTTGATTCACGCCGTGCGCACAGTGCATCTGCCCTGGCCGCTGATGCCGAAGGCCACACTGGCAACCCTCAATCAGGCGCTGCGCGGCTATCGAAGCGTCTACACCAGCAACTACGACCTGCTGCTGCCATGGGCCGTGCAGCACGCCCCGAGTGGCTTCGCCGAACTGTTCGACGAACAAGGCTATTTCGACGTGCGACGCACCGGCAGCGAAGGCACCCGGGTGCTGCACCTGCATGGCGGCCTGCACCTGCTCAAGCTGCCCGACGGCACCACCCGCCAGCGCAGCGCTGAAAGTGCCGAACTGCTCGATGGGTTTGCCGTGAACATCCCGGGTGAAGTACCGCTGTTCGTCAACGAAGACCGCAGCGACGAAAAACTGCGCGCTATCCGCAACTCGGACTACCTGAGCTGGTGCCTGGGGCAGCTGGCGCAGGAAAACCACGGGATATGCCTGTTCGGGCAGCATCTGGACAGCAGTGACCGGCACCTGCTCGACGCTGTGCGCCAAGCCCGTCCGCAACAGCTATCCATTGCCATTCGGCCGCTGGGCGAGGCTTCGGTGATCAATCAGAAGCAGCATTTTGCAGATCGTTTCGGGGATTTGTCGGGGACGGCGCTGCATTTCTTCGATGCCAGCACCCACCCGTTGGGGCAGGCAGCATTGGCTATCGAAGTGCCCTCTGCTCGGCGCTGACAGCGTCCCCGGAGGCGTGCCGGTGGGTGGCGTCAGAGCAACCCATCCGCGCGCAACAACGTTTCCAGGCAATGCTCCTGCACCCCATAGAACGCCTTGAGCTGGGCAATCTTCTCCAGCAACGCCCCGTTATCTCCCGCCTGCCGCCGCTTCACCGCAAGAATCATCTTGTTCTTGTTGGTGTGCTCCAGCGAGATGAATTCGAACACTTTGGTTTCATAGCCACAGGCTTCCAGGTACAGCGCGCGCAGGCTGTCGGTCAGCATTTCGGCCTGCTGGCCCAGGTGCAGGCCATACTGCAGCATGGGTTGCAGCAACCCTGGGCTGTGCAATTGCGGGCGGATCTGCTTGTGGCAGCACGGCGAGCACATGATGATCGCGGCGTTGCAGCGGATGCCGGTGTGGATGGCGTAGTCGGTAGCGATGTCACAGGCATGCAAGGCGATCATCACCTCGATGGCCTCAGGCACCACGCTGCGCACATCACCACACTGGAACTCCAGGCCTGGGTGGTCGAGGCGTGCGGCCGCGGCGTTGCACAGGTCGACCATGTCCTGGCGCAGCTCCACGCCGGTGACCTGTGCGTCGCGGCCCAAACTGTTGCGCAGGTAGTCATGCATGGCAAAAGTCAGGTAGCCCTTGCCCGAACCGAAGTCGGCCACCCGCAGCGCCTGTTCCGTCGACACCGGTGCATTGGCCAGGGCGTGGTCGAAAACCTCGATGAACTTGTTGATCTGCTTCCACTTGCGCGACATGGACGGGATCAGTGCGCCTTGTGCGTCGGTCACACCGAGGTCGCGCAGAAACGGCCGCGACAGCTCCAGATAACGCTTCTTCTCGCGGTCATGCCCGCTGCCCGCATCGGCCACGCGCGGTGCCTGGGCACCGTGGCGCTGGAGCATCGGTTTGCCCTTCTTGCTGAAGGTCAGCTGCACTTCGCCGTCAGCATCGAACAGATGGGCATTGCGGAAGCTGTCCGGCAGCAGTTCGGCAACCAGCACCTGAGCCTGGTCCAGCGGCAGGTTGCGGGTGATGTCTCGGGTCTGGTGGCGGTAGACCAGCGAAAGGCACGGCTGGCCCTTGACCTGCAACGGCTTGGCAATGATCCGTTGCAAGGTCTGGTCGGCACCGACATGGCGCGCCAGCACCAGCTTGACCAGGGTTTCGCCGTGCAGGGTGGCGTTCAGCAGGTCGAGAAACTGAGCGCGCGCATCCGGCGCGCAAGAGGCAGAAGTACTGGCGGACATGAAAAAGGGGGCCTTGGGAAGCGGAACGCCTATTCTAACGTGCCCCAAGCACCCTGTGGGAGCGGGCTTGCCCGCGAACACCGGCAAAGCCGGTGCCAGACACCCTGTCGCCTGTTTCCAAGGCAAGCCTGTGCCCACAGGAAATCCAGCAAGGCTGGACGCTCCTTCAGTCGAGAATCACCAAGCGGTTGGGCAACTCGTTGCGTGCATGGGTTGGCGGCACGTGCTGGCTAAGCAACTCGCCACACGCTTCGATGCACTCGACAAAGCCCTGCAAGGTACGGCCCTGGCGCACCTGCTCGGCCAAGCGGGCACCGATGGCCGCGCGGGCTTGGGCATCCAGGCAGTGCTCGATACCCCGATCGACCAGGATCTCCACATGCCGCTCCGCCTCGCTGACGAAAATCAGCACGCCCGTGGCGCCTGCTGTGCGCTGCAGGTTCTGCTCGCGAAACTGCTGGTGGGCCAGGCGCGAGGCACGCCAGCGGCGCAAGGTACGGGGGATCAGCCAGTCGGCCAGGCGCGGGTTGCGCAGCAGCATGCACAAAACGACGAACAGCAGCACGTTGCCCATCAGCACGCCACGCACGCTGGGCCAAGCCAGCAGCCAGTGCAACAGACCGGGCACGGTCAGTGCCAGCACGGCGGCCCACAACAACGGCCAATACGCATAATCGTCGGCACGACGGGCAAGCACCGTCACCAGTTCGGCATCGGTACGCCGTTCGGCACGGGCAATGGCTTCGGCAATCTGCCGCTGATGGTATTCGTCGAAGGGGGTCATGCCGTCGGTCTCTTGAGCGTTCTTATAGTTGTTATCCCGGCATTCGGGGCTTCATCCGCAGGCGACATATTCAGGCATAATCCGCCGCTGGAAGAATTGCCTGCAAATCGTACAACAATAGCCGCCTGAAAACTTCGGTCGCGCACGTATCACCGTGGATACGGCAGAGGCCCCAAAACGGAATTGATGATGAAACTGTCTTTGCTGGGCCTGGCCATGGGCCTTGCCAGTCAGGCGGCCCTCGCCGCCCCCACCGCCCCGCCCCTGCAGGACAAGCAGGCCTTTATCGAGCATCTGATCAGCCAGATGACCGAAGCCGAAAAAATCGGCCAGTTGCGCCTGATCAGCATCGGCCCGGAAATGCCCCGCGACAAGATCCGCGAGGAAATCGCCGCCGGCCGTATCGGTGGCACCTTCAACTCACGCACAGCCCCCGAAAACCGGCCGATGCAGGACGCGGCCATGCGCAGCCGCCTGAAGATCCCGATGTTCTTCGCCTACGACACCGTCCACGGCGAGCGCACCATCTTCCCGATCGGCCTGGGCATGGCCGCGACCTGGGACATGGAGGCCGTCGCCAAGGTCGGCCGCACCGCCGCGATCGAAGCCTCGGCCGACGCCCTGGACATGACGTTCGCGCCAATGGTGGATATCGCCCGTGACCCGCGCTGGGGCCGCACCAGCGAAGGTTTCGGCGAAGACACCTACCTGACTTCGAGAATCGGCCAGGTAATGGTGCGCTCGTTCCAGGGCAGCAGCCCGGCCAACCCCGACAGCATCATGGCCATCGTCAAGCATTTCGCCTTGTATGGCGCCGTGGAAGGCGGGCGCGACTACAACACGGTCGATATGAGCCTGCCGAAAATGTACAACGACTACCTGCCACCCTATCGCGCCGCGCTCGATGCAGGTGCCGGTGGCGTGATGGTGGCGCTGAACTCGATCAACGGCGTACCGGCCACCTCCAACACCTGGCTGATGAACGACCTGCTGCGCAAGGAGTGGGGCTTCAAGGGCGTGACCATCAGCGACCACGGTGCCATCCAGGAGCTGATTCGCCACGGCGTCGCCCGTGACGGCCGTGAAGCCGCCAAGCTGGCGATCAAGGCCGGCATCGACATGAGCATGAACGATACCCTGTACGGCGAAGAGCTGCCGGGCCTGCTGAAGTCCGGCGAGGTGACCCAGCGCGAGCTGGACCAGGCGGTGCGTGAAGTGCTGGGTGCCAAGTACGACATGGGCCTGTTCAAGGACCCGTACGTGCGCATCGGCAAGGCCGAAACCGATCTGAAGGACTACTACGGCAACGACCGCCTGCACCGCGAAGCTGCGCGTGACGTGGCACGCCGCAGCCTGGTGCTGCTGGAAAACCGCAACCAGACCCTGCCGCTGAAAAAGGCCGGCACCATTGCCTTGGTCGGCCCGCTGGCCGATGCCCCGATCGACATGATGGGCAGCTGGGCCGCCGACGGTAAGCCCGTTCACTCGGTGACCGTGCGCGAAGGCTTGCGCCGCGCCGTGGAAGGCAAGGCCAAGCTGGTCTACGCCAAAGGCTCCAACGTCACGGGCGACAAGGCGATCTTCGATTACCTGAACTTCCTCAACTTCGATGCCCCGGAAATCGTCGACGACCCACGCCCGCCTGCCGTGCTGATCGATGAAGCAGTCAAGGCGGCGAAGCAATCCGACGTCGTGGTTGCAGTGGTCGGCGAGTCCCGCGGCATGTCCCACGAGTCGTCGAGCCGCACCACCCTGGAGATCCCGGCCAGCCAGCGCGAGCTGATCAAGGCGCTCAAGGCCACCGGCAAACCGCTGGTGCTGGTGCTGATGAACGGCCGGCCGCTGTCGATCAGCTGGGAGCGCGAGCAGGCCGATGCCATCCTGGAAACCTGGTTCGCCGGCACCGAAGGCGGCAATGCCATCGCCGACGTGCTGTTTGGCGACTACAACCCCTCCGGCAAGCTGGCCATTACCTTCCCACGGTCGGTGGGGCAGATCCCGATGTACTACAACCACACCCGCATCGGCCGGCCGTTCACGCCGGGCAAGCCGGGCAACTACACCTCGCAATACTTCGAAGAACCCAACGGGCCGCTTTATCCGTTCGGCTATGGCTTGAGCTACAGCAGCTTCGAGCTGTCGGGCCTGAACCTGTCGAGCAAGGATCTCAAGCGCGGCGATACGCTGGATGCCAAGGTAACGGTCAAGAACACCGGCAAGGTTGCAGGCGAGACGGTGGTGCAGCTGTACCTGCAGGATGTGTCGGCGTCGATGAGCCGCCCAGTGAAAGAGCTGAAAAACTTCCAGAAGCTGATGCTTGAACCGGGTGAAACCCGCACGTTGACCTTCCGCATCAGCGAGGACGACCTGAAGTTCTACAATGGCCAGTTGCAGCGGGTTGCCGAACCAGGGGAGTTCAATGTCCAGATAGGGCTGGATTCCCAGGCGGTGCAGCAGCAGAGCTTTGAATTGCTTTGACTGAAAAAGGCCGCCTGTTCCGGCCTTTTCGCGGGTAAAACCGCGCCTACAGGTGCTGCAGAGTCCCTGTAGGCGCGGGTTTACCCGCGAAGAGGCAGGCCCCGATCTCCCACCACCGGATCCGCCCCCGATGCCCTTTTCCTTTCGCGCCCTGCGTCTGGGGCTGATCACCCTGCTGATCGTGCTGGGTACCGCACTCAGCGCCGGCTGGGCCATGCACCAGGCCAAGCGCCAGGCCATGGAAGACGACGCCAAGCGTGCCAGTCAGCAACTGGGCCTGTACGCCAACGCACTGCACACCCTGATCGATCGCTACCGTGCCCTCCCCGCCGTGCTGGCGCTGGACCCGGAGCTGATCGCAGCCTTGCGCGGCCCGGTCGACGAAAAGGTTCAGAACGCCCTGAACCTCAAGCTCGAACGCATCAATGGCGCCGCCAATTCCTCCACCCTCGAGCTGCTCGACCGCACCGGGCTGGCCATTGCCGCCAGCAACTGGCGGCTGCCCAGCAGCTACGTCGGCTCCAACTACGGTTTCCGCCCCTACTTCAAGCAAACCCGCAGCCAGGGCAGTGGACGCTTCTATGCCGTGGGCGTGACCAGTGGCGTGCCGGGCTACTTCCTCGCCAGCGCGGTGAACGACGAGCACGGCCGATTCCTTGGCGCCATGGTGGTGAAGCTGGAGTTCCCCGAGCTGGAGCGCGAATGGCGACAGGGCAACGATATCCTGTTGGTCAGCGACGCCCGCGGCATCACTTTCATCGCAAACCAGGATGGCTGGCGCTACCGCGAACTTCAGCCGCTCAGTGGCGCCGACCGTGCCGAGCTGGCCGAAACCCGTCAGTACGACAAGCAACCGCTGGTGCCGCTACACCATCAGGTGCTGACGCGGTTTGCCCCCTACAGCACCCTTAGCCGCGTGCAAGGCCCCGAGGGTAGTACCGAGTACCTGTGGGAAAGCCTGCCGCTGGAAGGCGAAAACTGGACCTTGCACCTGCTGCGCAAACCGCAGGTCGCTGCCGACGGCCGTAATGCCGCGCTTGGCGCCGCCGCCGTCTGGCTGAGTCTGGTGTTCGCCGCCCTTTTCGTCAGCCAACGCCTGCGCCTGGCACGCCTGCGCCAGCGCAGCCGGCAAGAACTCGAACGCCAGGTCGAGGAGCGCACCCGCGAGCTGCGCACTGCCCAGGAAGGCCTGGTGCAATCAGCCAAGCTGGCCGCACTCGGGCAGATGTCGGCGGCCATGGCCCACGAAATCAACCAACCGCTGACCACCCAACGTATGCAGCTGGAAACCCTGCGCCTGCTGCTTGACCATGGTCGCCATGACGAAGCGCGGCAAGCGCTGGAGCCACTGGAACAGATGCTCACGCGCATGGCAGCACTTACCAGCCACCTGAAAACCTTTGCCCGCAACAGCCCGATGGGCCTGCGCGAACGCCTTGACCTGGCAACCGTGGTCGACCAGGCCTTGCACCTGCTGGAAGCGCGCCTTCGCAACGAGGAAGTGGAAGTGGCTCTGTACCTGGCACGCCCGGCCTGGGTACGCGGGGATGCCATCCGCCTGGAGCAGGTGCTGATAAACCTCCTGCACAATGCACTCGACGCCATGCTCGACAAGCGTTACAAACGCCTGGAGATCCGCATCGAACCCGACGGGGACCTATGGCGCCTGAGTGTGCTCGACTCGGGTGGCGGCATTGCCGAAGCCGACCTGGCCAAGGTCTTCGACCCGTTCTTCACCACCAAACCGGTGGGGGAAGGGCTAGGGCTGGGCCTGGCCATTTCCTACGGCATCGTCCACGAGGCCGGCGGCCAGCTGCGGGCCGAAAACCTGCCTGGCGGCGCGCGCCTGAGCCTTACCCTGCCCCGTGACCTGGAGCCTGTATGTTGAATTCGGTGATCGTCGTCGATGATGAAGCCAGTATCCGCACTGCTGTCGAGCAATGGCTGAGCCTGTCTGGCTTCAGCGTGCAGTTGTTCGCTCGCGCCGAAGCGTGCCTGGCACACCTGCCGCAGCACTTCCCTGGGGTGATCATCAGCGATGTGCGCATGCCGGGCATGGATGGCCTGCAATTGCTCGAACGCCTGCAGGCGAACGACCCCGACCTGCCCGTGATTCTGCTGACCGGTCACGGTGATGTACCGATGGCGGTAGAAGCCATGCGCATGGGGGCCTATGACTTCCTGGAAAAACCCTTCACGCCGCAAGATTTGCTGGGCAGCCTGCGCCGCGCCCTTGAAAAACGCCAGCTGGTGCTTGAGAACCGCCGGCTCCACGAGCAGGCCGACCTCAAGTCACGCCTGGAAGGCACGCTGCTGGGCATGTCCCAGGGCCTGCAACAGCTGCGCCGGCAAGTGCTGGACCTGGCCGGCCTGCCGGTGAACGTGCTGATCCGCGGTGAAACCGGCAGTGGCAAGGAGCGGGTGGCCCGCTGCCTGCACGACTTCGGCCCCCGTGCCGCCAAGCCCTTTGTAGCCCTTAACTGCGCGGCCATCCCCGAGTCGCTGTTCGAGGCCGAACTGTTCGGCCATGAGAGCGGCGCCTTCACGGGCGCCCAGGGTAAACGCATCGGCAAGCTGGAGTATGCCAACGGTGGCACCGTGTTCCTCGACGAAATCGAGAGCATGCCCCTGGCCCAACAGGCCAAGCTGTTGCGGGTGATACAGGAGCAGAAACTGGAGCGCCTGGGGGCCAACCAGAGCATCAGCGTCGACCTGCGCATCATTGCTGCGACCAAGCCTGACCTGCTCGAGGAGGCTCGTGCCGGGCGCTTCCGCGAAGACCTGGCCTACCGCCTGAACGTCGCCGAATTGCGCCTGGCACCGCTGCGCGAGCGGCGGGAGGACATTCCGCTGCTGTTCGAACACTTTGCACGTGCTGCCGGTGAAAAGCTTGGTCGCGCGGCCCCGCCGCTATCGGGTGCACAGCTGGCCCAGCTGCTGTCACATGACTGGCCTGGCAACGTGCGTGAACTGGCCAATGCGGCGGAGCGGCATGCGTTGGGGCTGGGTTCGCCAAACATCGAGGTGGCACCTGCCGGGCAGTCGCTGGGCGAGCAGATGGAAGCATTCGAGGCGCAATGCCTGCGTGCGGCCTTGCGTCAGCATGGGGGCGAGATCAAGTCGGTGATGGAGGCCTTGCAACTGCCGCGGCGCACGCTTAACGAGAAGATGCAACGGCATGGGCTGGTGCGCGAGGATTTTATTGGGCAGGCATGAGCGGAAATCCGCTTATGACCAAGACCTGGTAGGCAAAAAACCGCTCATGACGTCGAGGTTTTGGACTGCTTTGCAGCCCTTCGCGGTCAGGCCCGCTCCTGCAAAGGGCGGCGCAACACCCACTGCTGTGCCGGCTCGGGCTATTTGATGCCCTCAAATGAATCAGCCCGCACCCATTTGGCACACCTTCTGCAATTGCCTTGGCAAGCTGCGCCACGGCGCGCTCCACAAAAACAACGAGAAGGTATCCCTGATGGATAACGCCACCTCCCTGCCTGCCGGGGCGGCCACCGCGCCTGCCGCAGAAAAAACCACCGCCAGCCGCTTGAAGTCGATTTTCAGCGGGTCCATCGGCAACATGGTCGAATGGTACGACTGGTACGTCTACGCCGCATTCTCGCTGTACTTCGCCAAGGCCTTCTTCCCCGCCGGCGACTCCACCGCACAACTGCTCAATACCGCTGCGATCTTCGCCGTGGGCTTCCTGATGCGCCCGATCGGTGGCTGGCTGATGGGCCTGTACGCCGACCGCAAGGGCCGCAAGGCCGCGCTGATGGCGTCGGTCCTGCTCATGTGTGCAGGCTCGCTGGTCATCGCCCTGACCCCGGGTTACGAAACCATCGGCGTCGCCGCACCTGTCCTGCTGGTCATCGCGCGCCTGCTGCAGGGCCTGTCGGTGGGTGGTGAATACGGCACCTCGGCCACCTACCTCAGCGAAATGGCCAGCAAGGAGCGCCGTGGTTTCTTCTCCAGCTTCCAGTACGTGACCCTGATCTCCGGCCAGCTCATCGCCCTGGCGGTACTGATCGTCCTGCAACAGACCCTGACCACCGAGCAGCTGTACGCCTGGGGCTGGCGCGTGCCGTTCGTGATCGGTGCGCTGTGCGCGGTGGTGGCCCTGTACCTGCGTCGCGGCATGGAAGAAACCGCCTCGTTCACCAAGAAGGAAAAGGCCAAGGAAAGCCTGATGCGCACCCTGCTGCGTCACCCCAAGGAACTGATGACCGTCGTCGGTCTGACCATGGGCGGCACCCTGGCCTTCTACACCTACACCACCTACATGCAGAAATACCTGGTCAACACCGTGGGCATGAGCATCAGTGACTCGACCACCATCTCGGCCGCCACGCTGTTCCTGTTCATGTGCCTGCAGCCGGTGATCGGTGGTCTGTCCGACAAGATCGGCCGCCGTCCGATCCTGATCGCTTTCGGTGTGCTCGGCACCCTGTTCACCGTCCCCATCCTCAGCACCCTGCACACCATCCAGACCTGGTGGGGTGCGTTCTTCCTGATCATGGCCGCCCTGATCATCGTAAGCGGCTATACCTCGATCAACGCCGTGGTCAAAGCCGAGCTGTTCCCTACCGAGATTCGCGCCCTGGGCGTTGGCCTGCCGTATGCCCTGACGGTGTCGATCTTCGGTGGCACCGCCGAATACGTGGCCCTGTGGTTCAAGAGCGCTGGCATGGAGAGCGGCTTCTACTGGTACGTCACCGCCTGTATCGCCTGCTCGCTGCTGGTTTACGCGACCATGAAAGACACCAAGCAGCACTCGCGGATTACCACTGAGTAACGCTGGCCTGGCAGTACTAAAAGGGGCGCTCCATTGCATGGAGCGCCCCTTTTCTATTCAGACTTTTCCTTCTTAACGCCCTATTAATTCCACCTTGGCAAGCTGCAATGGCTGGCAGAACGTTGGCGCCCGCGCGAACGCTCCCAAGCCAGCCTTGCGGCCTGAAGCACGACATCCGCGCCCAAATACATCGAACAAATGGATTATTTAGCACTATTTTTTGCGCTTTTTAATCAAATTATTCGGCGTAGGATTAAACCCATAGAAACAAACAACTCACAAACCCCTGGAGCAACGACCATGAAAAACAAACTGATCCTTACCCTGGCCCTCTCGGTTTTCGCAGCTGGCGCCTTCGCCGAAGATGGCTTCGACCGGACCGACGCTCACACCTTTGCCGCGGTTCAAACCCAGTCAGCCAGCTACGCTGAAGACGGCTTCGACCGCACCGGCGGCCAGCGCTTCGCCGAAGACGGCTTCGACCGCACCGGTGGCCAGCGCTTCGCCGAAGACGGCTTCGACCGCACCGGTGGCCAACGCTTCGCTGAAGACGGCTTCGACCGCACCGGTGGCCAACGCTTCGCTGAAGACGGCTTCGACCGCACCGGTGGTCAACGCTTCGCTGAAGACGGCTTCGACCGCACCGGTGGCCAACGCTTCGCTGAAGACGGCTTCGACCGCACCGGTGGCCAACGCTTCGCTGAAGACGGCTTCGACCGCACCAATGCGCACCGCATCAGCTGATACCTGATTGCGAGCACCCAGCCCGGCTTCGGCCGGGCTTGATCATTTGCACACGAGCTCAGGCTTGGCACACTAGGCACCTTGTCCATCAGGAGGTAGGGCCAACAAGCCCAGCACAGATGTATTACTACGAACCCGCCAAAGGCCACGGCCTGCCGCACGACCCGTTCAATGCCATCGTCGGTCCCCGCCCGATCGGCTGGATCTCCTCTCAGGACCGCGAAGGCCGCCTGAACCTGGCGCCTTACAGCTTCTTCAATGCGTTCAACTACATCCCGCCGATCATCGGTTTCTGCAGCGTCGGGCGCAAAGACAGCCTGAACAACATCGAGCAGACCGGTGAGTTCGTCTGGAACCTGGCCACCCGCCCACTGGCCGAGCAAATGAACCTGAGCTGCGCACCGGTCGCTGCCGAAGTGAACGAATTCGAATTGAGCGGCCTCACTGCCGCACCGTCTAGCATCGTCAAGGTGCCGCGCGTGGGTGAAACGCCGGTAGCCTTCGAGTGCAAGGTCAGCCAGATCGTCCAGCTCAAGCGGGCCGACCAGGAACAGGTGCCCAGCTGGCTGATCCTTGGAGAAGTTGTGGCGGTGCACATTGCCGAGCACCTGTTGAACAACGGCATCTACGATACCGCTGCCGCCGAGCCAATCCTGCGTGGGGGTGGCCCGGCGGATTATTTCGAGCTGGGCAACCTGTTCAAGATGGCCCGACCGCCGGCCTGATCACCAGACCAGCTCACCCTCTTCGCTGACGCCCTGCAGGCGTTGCAGCTCGGCGGTGGCCGCTTCGTCGGCGGCCACGGCGCCCTTGAACACCTGCCCGTCGAGAACCTTGTGAAAGCGCGGCGCGCCGCCCATGCCCAAGGCTTTGACCGCGATGGCTGCGTTATAGCCGCCACCTTCCACCGGCACCATCGCCGATACCGCTTCGAAATGAGTGAATTCCCTACGTGCCATGTTGCTGTCCGCGTGATTGAACAAGGGCGTCACTTTACCTCATTCACGCTCAATCGAAGGTATGCAAGTCCAGGCTGCTGACCACCTGGGCCTGCACCAGCTCACCGAACACCTCCAGTGTCGGCGAAGCAAAGTAACCACTCATCGCCTGCTGGTCCTGCCAGCTTCCGCTGAGCAACCACAGGTCAGCATCAGCCTGAGAACGCTGCACGGTAAAACTCAGGCAACCCGGTGTACGCAGCGAGGGCTCGAGCAGGTCACGCAGGCGCGCGCCCAGCTCTGCCGAGCGCCCGCTGCTGGCACGGATGAAAGCAAGGTGGGTGACCGGTTGTTTAAGGGTCATTGCACAATCTCCTTGAAGCAGGCGGACGGAAAAGCCAGGCTGCCAAGGTTAGGCGCTCACCCGCGCGGCGCGTTAGGCCATTACTGCATGTCGATTGCCTGATCCTGCTGCGCGGCAGGATCAGGCAATCCACATGCAGCTTTCGACTAGCGCCCGTCTTTGCTCAAACCTATGCTGCGTCGGTCAGCAGAGGAAAGCCATCATGACCACCGCCACCGCCACGTCCACCGAACCGACCCTGGAACTGCAGCGCCTGGAGCTGGCCGAGCTGATCAACCGCCACGCGGGCGAGCCCTATGGCCCAGCATCGGCCATCGATGACCTGTACCTGGTGCGTTACACCGAAAATGTACGTTCTGTACCCACCCTGGCGCAGCCTGCCCTGTGCATCCTTGCCCAGGGCAGCAAAAGCCTGTTCCTGGGTGACGAGCAGTACGCCTACGACCCACTGCATTACATGGTCGTTTCGGTGACCTTGCCACTCAGTGCCGTAAGGCTGGATGCCAGCCCCGAGAACCCAAGCCTGGGCCTGCGCATGGACCTGGACCCGGCCGAGATCAGCCAGCTGATCGCCGAAAGCGGGCCGATGCTGGTACCCAATAGGCCTTCCGGCCGTGGTTTGTATGTGGAAAGGACAGATGCCGCGTTACTCGATGCCCTGCTGCGGTTGCTGCGGCTGCTGGACACCCCCCGCGACATCGCAATGCTGGCGCCGCTGTTTCGCCGCGAGATTCTCTACCGCCTGCTGCGTGGGCCGCAGGGTTACCGGCTGTATGAAATTGCCTTGGCCAACAGCCAGACCCACCGGGTTTGCCAGGCCATCACTTGGCTCAACAACAACTTCCAACAGCCGCTGCGTATCGAGGACCTGGCCCGTGAGGTCAACCTCAGCACCTCGACCTTGCACCACCGCTTCAAGGCCGTGACCTCGATGAGCCCGCTTCAGTACCAGAAGCAGCTGCGCCTGCAGGAGGCGCGGCGGCTGATGTTGAACGACGGGCTGGAGGCGGCGGTGGCGGCTTATCGGGTGGGTTATGAAAGCCCGTCGCAGTTCAGCCGTGAATACAGCCGGCTTTACGGCGCGCCGCCGATTCGTGATGTGGCTCGGTTGCGGGCTACTGCGGTCTGAAGCTCAACATTCGCCTGCACCGGCGCTTTCGCGGGTAAACCCGCTCCTACAGGTTTTTGCACAGATGCGAAAATTGCGCGCTGCCTGCAGGCGCGAGAGGCCGATACAGGCAATCGCAATGCTTCAACCCAACACCGCGGCCTGCCACTGATTCTGGTCCACCTGAATCAAGGTTGGCCCCTTGCGCTCCACCGCTTGCCCGAGCGCGGCCTGCAATTGGGCGATATCGGCCACGTTCTCTGCTGCCGCGCCCAACGCCCGCGCCACGCCGATGAAATCCGGGGTATGGATATCCACCCCGACCGGCTCGATCGCCCGATTGACCATGTATTTCTTGATTTCCTCGTACCCCTGGTTATTCCACAGCAGTACGATCAGCGGTACCTGCGCCTCCACTGCACTGGCCAGTTCCGGCAGGGTGAACTGCAAACCACCATCACCAATCAGGCACACCGCCGGAGCGCGTTCGACGGCCTGCTCGGCACTGCCCAACCAGGCGCCCATGGCTGCTGGCAACGCGTAACCCAAGGTGCCGTAACCGGTCGAGGCGTTGAACCAGCGGCGTGGCTGCTGCATGTCGAGTGTCAGGTTGCCGGTGTACACAGGTTGGGTCGAGTCGCCCACCAGAATCGCATTCGGCAGGCGCTCCAGTATGGCGCTCAGCAAACGCGTCTGGCTCAGGGTGGGCTGGTCCCAGTCTGCCGCCAGGACCTTGCGCAGGTCGGCCACGCGGGCCACGCCCCAAGTGCTTTCGTGCACTGGCTGCGGCTGAGCTTGCAAGGCACCGAGCAGCGCTACGGCTGCCAGCTCGGCATCGGCCACCAGCGCCAGCTCCGGCAGATAATTACGCACGGTCTGGTCCGGGTCGATGTCAATGCGCAGCAGACTGCCCGGGATCTCGAAGCCACCCTTGAAGGTCACGTCATAATCGGTTTCGGCCAGTTCGGTGCCGATCGCCAGCACCACGTCAGCCTCGGCCACCAGCGCCCGTGTGGCCGGTAACGACTGGGTCGAGCCGATCTGCAATGGGTGGCTGGCAGGCAGCAAGCCTTTGGCATTGATGGTCAGCGCCACCGGGGCCTGAAGGTGTTCAGCAAGGCGTGCCAGCGCAGCGCCCGCAGCCAACGCCCCGCCACCGGCCAGAATCAGCGGCCGACGTGCACTGGCCAGTCGCTCAGCCATCTGCGCCACGGCCTGCGGTGCAGCCCCAGCCCGACTGCCACGTACAGGGCGGCCCGGCAGCAGGAAGTCGGCCGGTTCAACCAGCACATCGAGCGGGATTTCGATATGCACCGGGCGTGGCCGGGCACTGTCGAACACGGCAAATGCCCGGGCCAGCACCTGCGGCAAGTCGGCTGCACTCATCAAGGTGTGGGAAAACGCCGCCACCCCCGAAACCAGCGCGGCTTGGTTGGGCAGCTCGTGCAACTTGCCACGGCCACCGCCCAGTTGGTCACGGGACTGCACGCTGGAAATCACCAGCATCGGGATCGAGTCGGCATAGGCCTGGCCCATGGCAGTGGTGATATTGGTCATGCCCGGGCCAGTGATGATGAAGCACACCCCGGGTTTGCCGCGGGTGCGCGCATAGCCGTCAGCCATGAACCCGGCACCTTGCTCATGACGCGGGGTGATGTGGCGAATGGAAGAGCCCGCCAGGCCACGATAGAGCTCCACGGTATGTACACCGGGGATGCCAAAGACATGATCGACGCCATAGCCTTCAAGGAGTTTGACCAGTACTTCGCCGCAGGTTGCCATCAGGGATCACCATGAATCTTGTTGGGGTATGCCCTTATTGGACCCAAGCCACGGCTATCGCCACAATGTAAAAAAACACATACTAGCCATGTCCTGTGATCATGGCTTACTGCAATGAAACGCCTCCCACCCCTGCCTGCCCTGCACACGTTTCTGGTCACCGCCCAGCACTGCAACTTCACCCGCGCCGGGCAGCAGTTGCACATCACCCAGGGCGCTGTCAGCCGCCAGATTGCAGCCCTCGAAGAACACCTCGGTTATGCCCTGTTCAAGCGCGAGGCGCGTGGGTTGAGCCTGACCCGTGAAGGCCTGGACTGGCTGCCGCGGGTGCAGCAGGTGTTCGCCCTGATCGAACAAGGGGTGCGCGAGGTGGGTGAGCACAGCACTACCCTGCAGCTCAAGGCACCCACCTGCGTGATGCGTTGGCTGCTGCCGCGCCTGATGGAGTGGCAGGCACTGCGCCCGGACGTACCGGTGGAGCTGACCACGACCGTGCAGCACGGGGTGGATTTGCGGCGCGAGGGCTTCGATGCGGCAGTGGTCTACGGCGATGCACCGAACCACGGGCTGCAGGTGCGCAAGCTGTTCGATGAGCAGCTGACCCCGGTGTGCGCACCGTCACTGCGTGAAGGGCCAGTGCCGTTGCAGCAGGTGGAAGACCTGGCCAGGCACATGCTGCTGCATCCCTCGCGGGATGAACACGACTGGCGGTTGTGGTTGCAGGCGGCTGGAGTGACGCTGGCCACGCATGGACCCAAACAGCATTTCGAGACACTCGACATGGCGATGGCCATGGCCTCGCAGGGGACAGGGGTGGCGATCGGCGATTGGTCGCTGATTGGCGATGACCTGCGCGGTGGGCGGTTGTGCATGCCGTTTGCGCTGAAGGTGCTGACAGGCAAGGGGTATTACCTGGTGAGCCAGGCCAGGAGCTTGCCGCCCGGGCTGCTGGAGTTGCTGGACTGGCTGGAAGGCCAGGCCAGCCTGTGACGGCCCTTTCGCAGGCGACTCAATAGCCGACTGTGAACCGTTGCCGCGAGTGCTTCGGCTTCTCCAGCTCATCCAGCATGGCAATCGCATAGTCGGCAAACGTGATCCAGCTCTTGCCGTCCGCACCGATCAACAGATGATCCTTGCCCAGCGCATAGTGACCTCTGCGCTCACCCTCAACGAACTCAGCCGAAGGCGAGAGGAAGGTCCAGTCCAGGTTCGGCTCGCGCCGCAGCGCCTCCAGAAAACGCACGCCGGCACTGGCCTCGGCTTTATACGCCTCCGGGAAATCCGGGCTGTCGATCACCCGATGCCCTGACGGCAGCAACAAGCTACCGGCGCCACCCACCACCAGCAGGCGCTTGACCCCGGCGCGCTTCACCGGCTCGATGATGGCGTGCGGCTGCATTGTCGAGAAATGCGCGGCACTCAACACAGCGTCCATACCTGCGACGGCTGCTTGCAGGGCCGCGCTGTCCGTGGCATCCAGCGACTTGACGGTCACACCCTCACGCCCTTCAAGCTTGGAAGGGTCGCGGGCAATGGCCAGTACACGGTGACCACGGCGCAGGGCCTCTTCCAGTAACTGGCTGCCAGCGCGGCCAGTGGCACCGATGATTGCGATCTTGCTCATGAATACTCTCCATCAGTTGAACGAAATGACTGCCCTTGGCGACCTTCGCCGCCAGCGCCAGGGCTCTCGTCTGCCGGCTTCGGATAACGCCTTCCGGCAAACAATGCGCACAGCTTAGTTACCCGATTCGTCACAAAAAATGCGATGCTCAGACATAGTTTGTTTCTGAAATCGGGCAAATCATGGATCGCCTCAACGCCATGCGTGTATTCGTCACCGTCATCGACCTGGGCAGCCAGTCGGCGGCGGCGGACTATCTGCAGTTATCGCGGCCGGTCGTGTCGCGCTACCTGGCAGAGTTGGAAGACTGGGTTGGCGCGCGGCTGATGCAGCGGACCACGCGCAAGCTCAGCCTCACGGCAGCCGGCCAGGAAACCCTGCCTCGCTGCCGGCAACTGCTGGAACTGGCCGGCGACCTGCAGGCTGCCGTGCAGCAGCCGGAAGACGCGCCAAGGGGGGCGCTGCGTATCAGCGTCAGTACCTCATTCGGCCAGGCACAGCTGGTGGATGCAGTGGCCGCCTATGTGCGGCGCTACCCTGACGTGAAGGTAGAACTGCAGATGCTCGACCGCACCGTCAACCTGGTGGACGAGCGCATCGACCTGGCCATTCGCACCAGCAATGACGTGGACCCCAGCCTCATCGCCCGGCGCCTGAGCGTGTGCCGCTCGGTCGTGTGCGCGGCACCGGCCTACCTGAATGAGCGAGGCACGCCGCAAAGGGTTGAGGAACTGAGCCTGCACAACTGCCTGACCCATGCCTATTTCGGACACAGCTTGTGGCATTTCGCGGTAGCCGGCCAGCAGGTCGCCGTCCCCGTATCGGGAAACATCAGTGCCAATGAGGTTATGACCCTGCAGAGGGCCGCGCTGGCTGGCGCAGGTATCGCCATGCTGCCAACCTTCCAGGCCGCAGACGCCATACGCCGGGGTGAACTGGTGCGTCTGCTGC
Organism: Pseudomonas sp. CGJS7; assembly: GCF_036961695.1. NCBI lineage: Bacteria > Pseudomonadati > Pseudomonadota > Gammaproteobacteria > Pseudomonadales > Pseudomonadaceae > Pseudomonas > Pseudomonas sp. CGJS7. The sequence goes on from NZ_JBAMDI010000003.1 coordinate 167,629, forward strand.
CCGAGGCCAAACCGCGTGAACTGAACCTTAATGCGGTGTATACGTCGCGCAAACACATGCCGGCGACCTTGCGCAGCATGCTGGATTTCCTGGTACAGCGTTTCAAGGACGAGCCGGAGTGGGATCGGGATCTATACTAGTGGCGTACACCCCTATCGCTGTCACAGGAGGTGAGCACCATGGGCATCAAATCCAGAAGAGTCGCCCTTGTCATGGCCCTTACCGCAGTTACAGCGCTGTATGGCTCGGCCTGCTGGCGCGCCGAACTGCAACGCAGCCAGCCAAGCGTCGCCAATAGCTGCGAGCAGGCACATTGCGTGCCTCACAGTGCAACCTTGAGCGCCGTCCGTTGAATGGACGGCGCCCTGCCGATCACTCTTCGACGCTCATGTATTCCTTGGCCCAGCGAATGTAGTCTTCTGGCTGGGTATAGGTGTGCGAGAGTTCGGTGGCACTGAGGTTTTCCGACTTGTTCTGCCGACCACGCTGCAGCCGCAGGCAGTCGTAAGTGGCCTTGATCGCGGCAAAGTAAGCCGCATGGCCATCGACCACGATGCGCACGCCCAGACGCGCCAGGCGCTCGTCATCGCGCAGGTTCGGGTTGCCATAGGTGACCAGCATCAGCGGCACGGTCAGATGCTCGGCAATCTGCTCGAGCTGCTCGAAGTCCTTGACCCCGACCATGCAGATGCCATCAGCGCCCGCCTTCTGGTAGCTCTGGGTACGCACGATGATTTCTTCGGTGCTGATTACGCCCGCGTTGGTACGGGCAATGATCGACAGGGACGAATCGACCCGTGCCTCCAGCGCCGCGCGGATCTTGCCAACCCCCTCCTCGACCGGGATCAGATCGGTGGACTTGCGCCCGAACTGGGCAGGCAGCAGGGTGTCCTCGATGGTCAGTGCGGCCACACCGGCGCGCTCCAGTTCGATCACCGTGCGCATCACGTTCAGTGCGTTGCCATAGCCGTGGTCGGCGTCGGCCAGTACCGGCAGTTGCGCGACCCGACCAATGCGGGTGGCCTGCTCGACGAACTCGCTGAGGGTGATCAGAGCGAAGTCCGGAGCAGCCAGTACCTGCAACGAAGCGACCGAACCGCCGAGGATACCGACTTCGAAGCCCAGGTCTGCGGCAATGCGTGCCGACATCGGGTCGAACACCGAGGCAGTGTGGAAACAGGAACCTGAAGCGAGCAGCTCGCGGAAGGCAAAACGCAGATCTTGGTGGGAAGCCTTGGGCATGATCACTCCGCAAAAAAGTTGAAATTTGAACGGTAACTACCGACCCCTGTAATCGGGTCTACCTGACCTGTTCCAACCGTCGCCATCTGGGCGGTCATGCTCGACATGCAGGCAGAGGAATAAAAGGTGTGGGAGACAGCGGACTGAAAAACCTGCGGCAATATGCTGCACCAACCTGGTGCAACCCCCGGATTTCAGCCTCTGTGGCATACCAACGATATCACGCAGCCATGCAGCACTGGATGAATGCGCCAATGCCGATCTTGCATAGGGGATGCAGATAGTACATAGGAAGCTACCTAACTCAGGTTACAATCCGAGGGCTTCTGTGAGAGCAGGCTTGCCCGCGAAGGGGCCGCCATAGACAAAACAAGGTATTCCCGTGACCGCCGCCCTGCCCCCCACCGCCCTGCGCAACGTGCTCACCGCCCTGATGCTGGCCATCTTCCTCGGCGCACTGGACCAGACCATCGTCGCCGTCTCGCTGCCGGCCATCTCGGCGCAGTTCAGCGATGTCGGCCTGCTGGCCTGGGTCATCTCCGGTTATATGGTGGCCATGACCGTGGCCGTGCCGATCTACGGCAAACTGGGCGACCTTTACGGCCGGCGCCGGATGATCCTCACCGGCATCAGCCTGTTCACCCTGGCCTCCATTGCCTGCGCCATGGCCCAGGACATGCCGCAACTGGTGCTGGCCCGGGTACTGCAGGGTATCGGCGCAGGCGGGATGGTCTCGGTGAGCCAGGCAATCATTGGCGACTTCGTGCCCCCGCGCGAACGCGGCCGCTACCAGGGCTACTTCAGCAGCATGTACGCCGCGGCCAGCGTGGCCGGGCCAGTGCTGGGCGGCTGGTTGACCGAGTACCTGTCGTGGCGCTGGGTGTTCTGGATCAACCTGCCGCTGGGGCTGGTCGCCTTGTGGGCCATTCGCCGTGCGCTCGCTGACATGCCAGTGCAGCGTCGTGAGGCACAGGTGGACTACCTTGGCGCCATGCTGTTGATTCTCGGCCTTGGCAGCCTGCTCCTGGGCATCACCTTGGTGGGCCAGGGCCACGCCTGGGCCGACCCGGCCGTGCTGGCGCTGTTCGGCTGCGCCCTGCTGGGCCTGGCGCTATTCATCGCCCACGAACGCCGCTGCCCGGAGCCGCTGCTGCCGCTCAGCCTGTTCGGCAACCGTGTGGCAGTGCTGTGCTGGGCGGTGATCTTCTTCGCCAGCTTCCAGTCCATTTCGCTGACCATGCTCATGCCCCTGCGTTACCAGGGCATTACCGGCGCCGGTGCCGACAGCGCCGCCCTGCATCTGCTGCCGCTGGCCATGGGGCTGCCCATGGGCGCCTTCACAGGTGGCCGCATGACCAGCCGGACCGGGCGCTACAAGCCACAGATCCTGGCCGGTGCACTGCTGATGCCAGTGGCCATTTTCGCGATGGCACTGACCCCGCCGCAATCAGCGTTGCTCAGTGCGCTGTTCATGCTGCTGACCGGTATAGCCTGCGGGCTGCAATTCCCGACCTCCCTGGTGGGTACACAAAGCGCGGTGGCCAGCAAAGACATCGGCGTGGCCACCAGCACCACCAACCTGTTCCGTTCGCTGGGCGGAGCCATGGGCGTGGCATGCATGTCCAGCTTGTTGCTGGCACTGCTGCATCAGGGTGGTTTCGAACTGTCGGGTAATCCGTTGCTGGGGAGCTTGAAGGCCGCAGAGGTGGACCCGGTGACTCAGGGACGGTTGCTGGAAACGTTCCGGCAGCTGCTGATGGGGAGTGCGGTCGTCGCGGTGCTGGGACTGCTTGCGGCATTGGCCTTGCCCGACCGGCAATTGCGCGGCCGCTGAAGGCTACGCACTCGCTGCAAGAGCCGCCTTGTGCTGCGAACAGCCGCAGGGCGGACATGCCCTTAATACCCCCTTAACACAAAGGGGAAACACTCCCTCACAATCCTTAACAAAGTGTCATTTGCGCAGAGCCGGGCTCAAGCGCAGCATATCCAGCCCGGTGTCGACCCATTTTTCGACATCGCCCAGCAGATCGACACTGTCAGGCAGCAATAGCCAGCGCCCGATCAGGCCATCGACATAGGCAAACATGGCCACCGCCGCGCGCTCGACATCCAGCTCGCCAGGCAACTGGCCCCGGCGTACGGCATTGGCCAGCGCCAGGGTGATGCCCTTGTGGCAATCCAGCACCGCACTCTGGCGCTGCTGGCGAATTTCACACATGTCATCGGTGAACTCGCACTTGTGATGCAGGATTTCATTGATACGACGGGTTCGGGCATCGAGCACCAGCTCGTTGAACACTTGCAACAGCAGCTTGCGCATGCAGCCAAGCGGGTCGAGTTCATCCTCGCTTTCGCTCGCGCGCGCCAAATGGTCATGGGTCTCGCGCAGGCTGTCGAGCAACGCCTGCACCAGCTCGGCCTTGTTGTTGAAGTGCCAGTAGATCGCCCCCCGCGTCACACCCGCCAGTTCGGCGATGTCGGCCAGGGTGGTTCGCGCGACCCCGCGCTTGTAGAAGGCCCTTTCCGCCGCCTCGATGATCTGGGCGCGGGTTTCCTGGGCTTCTTCTTTGGTTCTACGGACCATGGCAGCACAACCTCATCTGGCCCGAACGCGCAGCGCGTGCGGGGACGCTCCGGGGGCACCTCTGCCGGGGCCTCTCGGATGAGCTAATCAAACGCTGCGGCTGTACCTGAGTACAACCCAGCAGTATTTACAAACAACCATGAATGTAAGTATATTCCTTAGCAAGCTATTTATCCACCGGATAGCATTTTTTCCAGATCAAGATCTCTTCCATTACTCTTGAGCGTCTCCCTGCTCCAGCGACCCGAGGATCCTCATGCAATTCAAGCCAGCCGTTACCGCTCTGGTTTCCGCCGTCGCCCTGGCAACCCTGCTCAGTGGCTGTAAGAAAGAAGAAGCAGCGCCCGCGGCGCAGGCTCCTCAGGTCGGCGTCGTGACCATCCAGCCGCAAGCCTTCACCCTCACCTCGGAATTGCCGGGGCGAACCAGTGCCTACCGCGTCGCCGAAGTGCGCCCGCAGGTCAACGGCATCATCCTCAAGCGCCTGTTCAAGGAAGGCAGTGAGGTCAAGGAAGGCCAGCAGTTGTATCAGATCGACCCTGCCGTGTACGAAGCCACCCTTGCCAATGCCAAGGCCAACCTGCTGGCTACACGCTCACTGGCCGAACGCTACAAGCAACTGATTGACGAGCAGGCCGTCTCCAAACAGGAATACGACGACGCCAATGCCAAACGATTGCAGGCCGAGGCTTCGCTCAAGAGCGCACAGATCGACCTGCGCTACACCAAGGTTCTGGCGCCGATCAGCGGCCGTATCGGTCGCTCTTCGTTCACCGAAGGTGCACTGGTGAGCAACGGTCAGACCGACGCCATGGCCACCATCCAGCAGCTCGATCCTATTTATGTCGACGTTACCCAGTCCACCGCCGAGCTGCTCAAGCTGCGCCGTGACCTGGAAAGCGGCCAGTTGCAGAAGGCCGGCAAAAACGCCGCCTCGGTTCAGCTGGTGCTGGAAGACGGCAGCCTGTTCAAGCAGGAAGGCCGCCTGGAATTCTCCGAAGTCGCGGTCGACGAGACCACCGGCTCGGTAACCCTGCGCGCCCTGTTCCCCAACCCCGATCACACCCTGCTGCCAGGCATGTTCGTGCATGCGCGGCTCAAGGCCGGGGTCAACACCAACGCCATCCTGGCACCGCAACAAGGCGTGACCCGCGACCTCAAGGGCGCACCCACCGCCCTGGTGGTCAACCAGGAGAACAAGGTCGAACTGCGCCAGCTCAAGGCCAGCCGCACCTTGGGTAGCGACTGGCTGATCGAGGAAGGCCTCAACCCGGGTGACCGCCTGATCACCGAAGGGCTGCAGTACGTGCGCCCAGGCGTCGAGGTGAAGGTCAGCGATGCCACCAACGTCAAGAAGCCGGCCGGCCCTGATCAGGCCAACGCGGCGAAAGCAGACGCCAAAGCGGAGTAAACCATGTCGAAGTTCTTTATCGATCGCCCGATCTTCGCCTGGGTGATCGCCTTGGTGATCATGCTGGTCGGGGCCTTGTCCATCCTGAAGCTGCCGATCAACCAGTACCCCAGTATCGCGCCGCCGGCCATCGCCATCGCCGTGACCTACCCGGGCGCCTCGGCGCAAACCGTGCAGGACACCGTGGTGCAGGTGATCGAGCAGCAGCTCAACGGTATCGACAACCTGCGTTATGTGTCGTCGGAAAGTAACTCCGACGGCAGCATGACCATTACCGCCACCTTCGAACAGGGCACCAACCCCGACACCGCGCAGGTACAGGTACAGAACAAGCTGAACCTGGCCACCCCGCTGCTGCCGCAGGAAGTGCAGCAGCAAGGTATCCGCGTCACCAAAGCAGTGAAGAACTTCCTGCTGGTGATTGGTCTGGTCTCCGAAGACGGCAGCATGACCAAGGACGACCTGGCCAACTACATCGTCTCGAACATGCAGGACCCGATCTCGCGTACCGCCGGTGTGGGTGACTTCCAGGTGTTCGGTGCGCAGTACGCCATGCGTATCTGGCTCGATCCGGCCAAGCTGAACAAGTTCCAGCTGACCCCGGTCGACGTCAAGACCGCTGTGGCCGCACAGAACGTGCAGGTGTCTTCCGGCCAGCTCGGCGGCCTGCCAGCCCTGCCGGGCACCCAGCTGAACGCCACCATCATCGGCAAGACCCGCCTGCAAACCGCCGAGCAGTTCGAGAGCATTCTGCTCAAGGTCAACAAAGACGGTTCACAGGTGCGCCTGGGTGACGTCGCCCAAGTGGGCCTGGGGGGTGAAAACTACGCCGTCAGCGCCCAGTTCAACGGCAAGCCGGCTTCCGGCCTGGCGGTAAAACTGGCAACCGGCGCCAACGCCCTGGACACCGCCAAGGCACTGCGCGAGACCATCAAAGGCCTGGAACCGTTCTTCCCGCCGGGGGTCAAGGCGGTATTCCCGTATGACACCACCCCAGTGGTCACCGAATCGATCAGCGGCGTGATCCACACCCTGATCGAAGCCGTGGTGCTGGTGTTCCTGGTGATGTACCTGTTCCTGCAGAACTTCCGCGCCACCATCATCACCACCATGACCGTACCGGTGGTATTGCTGGGTACCTTCGGCATCCTTGCCGCCGCGGGCTTCAGCATCAACACCCTGACCATGTTCGCCATGGTTCTGGCCATCGGCTTGCTGGTGGACGACGCCATCGTCGTGGTGGAGAACGTCGAGCGGGTCATGTCCGAGGAAGGCTTGCCGCCCAAGGAAGCGACCAAACGCTCGATGGAACAGATCCAGGGCGCCCTGGTGGGTATCGCCCTGGTGCTCTCGGCCGTACTGCTGCCCATGGCGTTCTTTGGCGGCTCCACGGGTGTGATCTACCGGCAGTTCTCCATCACCATCGTCTCGGCCATGGGCCTGTCGGTGCTGGTTGCGCTTATCTTCACCCCGGCGCTCTGCGCAACCATGCTCAAACCGCTGAAGAAGGGCGAGCACCACACCGCCAAAGGCGGCTTCTTCGGCTGGTTCAACCGCAACTTCGACCGCAGCGTCAATGGCTACGAGCGCAGTGTAGGCACCATCCTGCGCAACAAGGTGCCATTCCTGCTGGCCTATGCGCTGATCGTGGTAGGCATGATCTGGCTGTTCGCCCGCATCCCTACCGCGTTCCTGCCGGAAGAAGACCAGGGCGTACTGTTCGCTCAGGTGCAGACCCCGGCCGGCTCCAGTGCCGAACGCACGCAGGTCGTGGTCGACCAGATGCGTGAATACCTGCTCAAGGACGAAGCCGATACCGTATCGTCGGTGTTCACCGTCAACGGCTTCAACTTCGCAGGCCGCGGCCAGAGCTCGGGCATGGCCTTCATCATGCTCAAACCCTGGGATGAACGCTCGAAGGAGAACAGCGTGTTCGCCCTGGCCCAGCGCGCCCAGCAGCACTTCTTCACCTTCCGTGATGCGATGGTGTTCGCCTTCGCCCCGCCAGCGGTGCTTGAACTGGGTAACGCCACCGGCTTCGACGTGTTCCTTCAGGACCGCGGCGGTGTCGGCCACGCGAAGTTGATGGAGGCGCGCAACCAGTTCCTGGCCAAAGCTGCGCAGAGCAAGATCCTCAGCGCCGTGCGCCCGAACGGCCTGAACGATGAACCGCAGTACCAGCTGACCATTGATGACGAACGTGCCAGCGCCCTGGGCGTGACCATTGCCGACATCAACAACACCCTGTCGATTGCCTTGGGTGCCAGCTACGTCAACGACTTCATCGACCGTGGCCGGGTCAAGAAGGTGTACATCCAGGGCGAACCCAGCGCGCGGATGAGCCCGGAAGACCTGCAAAAATGGTACGTGCGCAACGGCGCAGGCGAGATGGTGCCGTTCTCCTCCTTCGCCAAAGGCGAATGGACCTACGGTTCGCCGAAGCTGTCGCGTTACAACGGTGTCGAAGCGATGGAAATCCTCGGTGCACCGGCGCCTGGCTACAGTACCGGTGAAGCCATGGCCGAGGTCGAGCGCATTGCAGGCGAGCTGCCAAGCGGTATCGGCTTCTCCTGGACCGGCATGTCCTACGAGGAAAAGCTCTCCGGCTCGCAGATGCCGGCGCTGTTCGCCCTCTCGGTGCTGTTCGTGTTCCTGTGCCTGGCGGCCCTGTACGAAAGCTGGTCGATCCCGATCGCTGTGGTGCTGGTAGTACCGCTGGGTATCATCGGTGCGCTGATCGCCACCAGCCTGCGCGGCCTGTCCAACGACGTGTACTTCCTGGTTGGCCTGTTGACCACCATCGGTCTTGCGGCGAAAAACGCCATTCTGATCGTGGAATTCGCCAAGGAGCTGCACGAACAAGGCCGCAGCTTGTACGACGCAGCGATCGAGGCGTGCCGCATGCGTCTGCGCCCCATCATCATGACCTCGCTGGCGTTCATCCTGGGCGTGGTACCGTTGACCATCGCCAGCGGCGCCGGCGCCGGCAGCCAGCACGCCATCGGTACTGGCGTGATCGGCGGCATGATCAGTGCGACCGTGCTGGCTATCTTCTGGGTACCACTGTTCTTCGTCGCAGTGTCGTCGCTGTTCGGCAGCAAAGAGCCGGAAAAAGACGTCACCCCTGAAAATCCACGTTATGAGGCTGGGCAATGACCAAGTCTTTGTTGTCCCTGGCGGTAACCGCTTTCATTCTTGGCGGCTGCTCGCTGATCCCTGACTACCAGACCCCGGAGGCGCCGGTGGCTGCGCAGTGGCCGCAAGGCCCTGCTTACTCGCCGACGCAATCGGCGGATGTTGCCGCTGCTGAACAGGGCTGGCGCCAGTTCTTCCACGACCCGGCGCTGCAACAGCTGATCCAGACCTCGCTGGTCAATAACCGCGACCTACGGGTCGCGGCGTTGAACCTCGACGCCTACCGTGCGCAATACCGCATTCAGCGCGCCGACCTGTTCCCGGCGGTTTCGGCCACCGGCAGCGGCAGCCGCCAGCGTGTCCCGGCGAACATGTCGCAAACGGGCGAATCTGGCATCACCAGCCAGTACTCGGCCACCTTGGGCGTCAGCGCCTACGAGCTGGACCTGTTCGGCCGCGTGCGCAGCCTGACCGAGCAGGCCCTGGAAACCTACCTCTCCAGCGAGCAGGCGCGTCGTTCCACGCAAATCGCCCTGGTAGCCAGCGTGGCCAACGCCTACTACACCTGGCAGGCCGACCAGGCCCTGTTCAAGCTGACCGAAGAAACGCTGAAGACCTACGAGGAAAGCTACAACCTCACCCGTCGCAGCAACGAGGTCGGCGTGGCCTCGGCCCTGGACGTCAGCCAGGCGCGTACCGCCGTGGAAGGCGCCAGGGTCAAGTACTCGCAGTACCAGCGCCTGGTCGCCCAGGACGTCAACAGCCTGACCGTGCTGCTGGGCACCGGCATTCCTGCCGACCTGGCCAAGCCGCTGGAGCTTGATGCCGACCAACTGGCCGAAGTACCGGCCGGCCTGCCATCGGATATCCTTCAGCGTCGCCCGGACATTCAGGAAGCCGAGCACCTGCTCAAGGCTGCCAACGCCAACATTGGTGCAGCCCGCGCAGCGTTCTTCCCGAGCATCAGCCTGACCGCGAACGCTGGTAGCCTGAGCCCCGACATGGGCCACCTGTTCTCGGGCGGCCAGGGCACCTGGCTGTTCCAGCCGCAGATCAACCTGCCGATCTTCAACGCCGGTAGCCTGAAAGCCAGCCTGGACTACTCGAAAATCCAGAAGGACATCAACGTCGCCAAGTACGAAAAAACCATCCAGACGGCCTTCCAGGAAGTCTCCGATGGCCTGGCGGCACGCAAGACCTTTGAAGAGCAGTTGCAGGCCCAGCGCGACCTGGTGCAGGCGAACCAGGACTACTACCGCTTGGCCGAACGCCGTTACCGCATCGGGATTGACAGCAACCTGACCTTCCTCGATGCCCAACGCAACCTGTTCAGTGCCCAGCAAGCGCTGATCGGAGACCGCCTGTCGCAGCTGACCAGCGAGGTCAACCTGTACAAGGCGCTTGGCGGTGGCTGGTACGAGCAGACCGGGCAGGCCAACCAGCAGGCATCGGTGGAAACACCGAAAGGCTGATCGGCCTTGTTACAGCACAAGCCCACCCTTAGCGGTGGGCTTTGCTTTTTTAGTGCCTGTGCCGGCCAGTATCCCTGGTGATTCACCGTCGCAGCCACCACCGTATTCGCGGGTGAACCCGCTCCTACGCGGATCGTGTGGTGGACACATATCGGTGGTTGGGCGCAAGCCGTTGTAGGAGCGGGTTCACCCGCGAAGAGGCCGCCCCAGGAGAGTTATTAACCAACCGGAACATTCCGTTCGATTATCGCCCCGTTCCGTTTGCGGCGAATTGCCTCACCCCCGCACTACCCCGCACCATCCCCACCACGCAACGTTACCCAAGTTCATCAAAAACACCCGCACCTGCAGGCCCGATCCTGCAGTGCACCGGCTCGACCATAAAAACAAGAGATCCACGACAGATGAGCATTTCGCTACCCGCACGTCAGCTGCTGCCTGGCCTGTTGGCCATGTCCTGCGCCCTCCCCGCATTCGCCGCCAACGAAGGTGGTTTCATCGAGGACGCCAAGGCCACCCTCAACCTGCGCAACTTCTACATCAACCGTAACTTCGTCGACCCGGCCCACCCACAGGGCAAGGCCGAGGAATGGACACAAAGCTTCATCCTCGATGCCCGTTCCGGTTTCACCCAGGGCACGGTCGGTTTCGGCGTGGACGTACTGGGCCTGTACTCGGTCAAGCTCGACGGCGGCAAAGGCACCACCAACACCCACCTGCTGCCAGTGCATGACGACGGCCGCCCGGCCGATGACTTTGGCCGGCTGGGTGTGGCGCTGAAGGCCAAGCTGTCCGAAACCGAGCTGAAAGTCGGTGAATGGATGCCGGTACTGCCAATCCTGCGTTCGGACGATGGCCGCTCACTGCCGCAAACCTTCCGCGGTGGCCAGCTGACCTCCAGGGAAATCGCCGGCCTGACCCTGTACGCCGGCCAGTTCCGCGGCAACAGCCCGCGCAACGATGCCAGCATGGAAGACATGTCGCTCAACGGCAAAGCCGCCTTCACCTCCGACCGTTTCAACTTCGGCGGCGGTGAGTACACCTTCAACGACAAGCGCACCATGATCGGCCTGTGGGATGCCCAGCTCAAGGACATCTACCGCCAGCAATACCTCAACCTGACGCACAGCCAGCCGCTGGGCGACTGGACGCTGGGCGCCAACCTGGGCTACTTCATCGGCAAGGAAGATGGCGCCGAACGGGCCGGCAAGCTGGACAACCGCACCGCCTCCGCCTTGCTTTCGGCGCGCTACCAAGGCCACACCTTTTACGTTGGCCTGCAGAAGGTCAGCGGCGACGATGCCTGGATGCGGGTCAATGGCACCAGTGGCGGTACCCTGGCCAACGACAGCTACAATTCAAGCTTCGACAATGCCAAGGAGCGTTCCTGGCAGGTTCGCCATGACTTCAACTTCGCCACCGTCGGCGTACCCGGGCTGACCCTGATGAACCGCTATATCAAGGGTGACAACGTCACCGTGGGCAGCGTGGACGATGGCAAGGAATGGGCGCGGGAAACAGAGCTGGCCTATGTGGTGCAGTCGGGCAGCTTCAAGGACCTGTCGCTGAAATGGCGCAACTCGACCATGCGTCGCGACTTCAGCACCAACGCGTTCGATGAGAACCGCTTGATTGTGAGTTATCCGCTGAATCTTCTGTGACTCAATTGGCCTCTTCGCGAATAACCCCGCGAAGAGGCCAGACGCCCTCCCTTTTGAAAGCATCATTGGCAACAGCGTGATGAAAACCCTGCCATGAATTGCCCAGTGCGAGCTGCCGCCATTCGCTGAGCTGATGATGGTGGTGACTGCAGGCTATCCTGATCACTATCCGCTACAGGTGAAACAAAGCTGAACAGGGAGGCACAACAATGAAAACCCTCGTCGACCACCTGAGCCAATACGCCAACTACCACCGCGATCCACGCAACATCGCCACCCACTTCGTCGGCATCCCCATGATCGTGCTGGCAGTCACCATCCTGCTTTCACGCCCAGGCTGGGAGATAGCTGGCATGTGGCTGTCCCCTGCCCTGCTGGCAGCGGCGGCGTCTGTGTGGTTCTACTTGCGCCTGGACCTGCGCTTCGGGCTGGTGATGGGGCTGTTGCTGGGCCTGTGCCTGTGGGTCGGTGAGGCGCTGGCAGTGCAGTCGACAACGCTATGGCTCGGCGCCGGGCTGGGGACGTTCGTGGTGGGCTGGATCATCCAGTTCATCGGCCATTACTACGAAGGCCGCAAACCGGCATTTGTCGACGACGTGAGCGGCCTGATCATCGGGCCACTGTTCGTGGTGGCGGAAGCTGCGTTCATGCTGGGCCTGTGCCCGACCCTGAAGCGCGCCGTGGAAGCCAACGCCGGCCCGATTGCCATGCGGCAAAAAAAGGCATCGGTGTAAAGGCCATTCGCGGGCAAGCGCCCTGTTGCAGGGGCCTGCCCGTGATCACGGTTTACTGGCGAGACTCTACGCCAAGTTCATCCCACACCGACTCAGCCAGGTGGAACGTGGCATTGGCCGCCGGAATGCCGCAGTAGATCGCGCTCTGCATCAGCACTTCCTTGATCTCGTCGCGGGTCACGCCATTGTTGGCCGCCGCACGCAGGTGCAGCTTCAGCTCGTCGTTGCGGTTCATGCCGATCAGCATGGCGATGGTGATCAGGCTGCGGGTATGGCGCGGCAGCCCCGGGCGGGTCCAGATGTCACCCCAGGCGTGGCGGGTGATCATTTCCTGGAACTCGCCATTGAAGTCGTTGAGCTTCTCCAGGCTGCGGTCCACGTGGGCATCACCCAGCACTGCGCGGCGCACTTGCATGCCAGCGTCGTAACGTTGTTTCTCGTCCATGGTGTTGTCCTCAGTGAGCCAGCAGGAAATCGAGCACGCGGCGGCTGAAGGCCTCGCCAATCTCGACGTTGGACAGGTGCGCCGCCGGGAAGTCGACGTACTCGGCACCTTGGATACCGGCCTGCATGAAGCGGCCATGCTCAGGGGTGGTAACCACGTCTTCCGTACCGGCAACGATCAGCGCGGGCACCTGGATGCGGCCCAGTTGCTCACGATAATCAGCGTCACGTACCGCTGCACAGTTGCCTGCGTAGCCTTGCGGGCTGGTTTGCGCCAGCATCTGGCAGATACGCTGGGCCTGCTCCGCCTGTGCCTGGGCAAAGCCCGGGGTGAACCAGCGGGCGATGGAGGCATCGCGCAGGTCGACCATGGCCTGCTGGCCGCCTTTGAGTACCGTGTCGATACGGGTGTTCCACACCTCGTCATTGGCGATCTTGGCGGCCGTGTTGCACAGGGTCAGGCTGTGCAGGCGCTCACCTGCATGGATACCCAGCCACTGGCCGATCAGGCCGCCCATCGACAGGCCGACGAAGTGAGCCTTCTGAATGTCCAGGCCATCGAGCAGGGCCAGCACGTCGCGGCCCAGCTGTTCGATGCTGTAAGGGCCTTCAGTGACCAGCGATGCGCCGTGACCACGGGTGTCATAGCGCAGCACCCGGAAGTGCTGGCTCCAGAGCGGAATCTGGGTGTCCCACATGCCCAGGTCGGTACCCAGCGAGTTGGACAGGACCAGCACCGGGGCGTCATCCGGGCCATCGATCTGGTAATTCAAAACGCCATCGGCCAGTTGCAAGTGCGCCACAGCGGTCTCCTTCAGGCAGTGAAACGTTGATGTTCGGACACGGCGCGCGCCACCCAGACGCGGGCCTGGCCCAGGTAATGGGCAGGGTCGAGCAGACGATCGAGTTCTTCGCCAGACAGCTCGGCGCTGACCTGTGGCTCGTCACCCAGCACGGCACGCAGGTGCCGCTGTTCGGCCACCGCGCGCTGGCAGCATTGTTCCAGCAGGTGGTGGGCACGGTCGCGACCCAGACGCTGGGCGAGGACGATGCTCACCGCTTCGGCCAACACCAGGCCTTGGGTCAGGTCGAGGTTACGGCGCATGCGCGCGGCATCCACCTCCATGCCCTCGGCAATCACTTGAGCCTGGCGCAGGGCGCCAGAGACCAGGCAGCAGATATCCGGCAGGGTTTCCCACTCGGCATGCCATAGGCCCAGGCTGCGCTCGTGCTCCTGAGGCATGGCTGCGAACAGCGTCGACAGCAAGCCCGGCACGCGGGTCGCGGCACCGATCAACACGGCGGCACCCACCGGGTTGCGCTTGTGTGGCATGGTCGAAGAACCACCCTTACCCGGCGCAGAAGGCTCAAACACCTCCCCCGCCTCGGTTTGCATCAGCAAGCTGATATCACGGCCGAACTTGCCCAGGCTGCCGGCAACCAGGCCCAGTACCGAGGCAAACTCCACCAGGCGGTCGCGCTGGGTGTGCCAGGGCTGCTCGGGCAGGGTCAGCTTGAGCTGTTCGGCCAACGCTTCGGCCACCGGCATCGCCTTGCTACCCAGGGCCGCCAGGCTACCCGAGGCACCGCCGAACTGCAGGACCAGCAGGCGCGGGCGCAGTTCCTGAAGGCGCTGACGGTGGCGGGTCAAAGCACCCAGTACACCGGCCAGTTTCATGCCCAGGGTCACCGGGGTGGCGTGCTGCAACCAGGTACGACCCACCAAGGGCGTATCGGCGTGCTTCAAGGCCTGCTGCGACAGGGTATCGGCCAGCTTGCCGAGGTCGGCCTCGATCAAATCGAGGGCATCGCGCAGCTGCAGAACCAGACCGGTATCCATCGCATCCTGGCTGGTGGCCCCAAGGTGCACATAGCGCTCAGCCTCAGGCACGCCGGTGGCGATCACCTTGCCCAACGCTTTCACCAGCGGAATGGCCGAGTTGCCCGCGGTGGCGATGGCATTGGCCAGCGCGCCAACGTCGTAGCGCTCGGCCTGGCATGCCGCCTCGATGGCCGCTACCGCGCTGTGCGGGACCAAACCGGCAGAGGCTTCGGCACGGGCAAGCGCGGCTTCGAAATCCAGCATGCCCTGCAGGCGGCCTCGGTCGGAGAAAATCTCGCGCATGGCCGGCGCGGTGAAATAGGCGTCGAACAGTTGGTTGCTCATGCAGCGTCCTTAATCATCATGGTGCAGGTACGCCGCCTGCTTCGGCAGGCGCAGGCTGAACAGGAAGGCAATCGCCATCATCGCCGTCACGTACCAGTAGAAAGTGTTTTCCATCCCCAGGGTTTTCAGGCCCAGGGCCACATACTCGGCCGAACCGCCGAATGCTGCGTTGGCCACCGCGTAGGCCAGGCCAACACCCAGTGCACGCACCTGCGGCGGGAACATCTCGGCCTTCACCAGACCACTGATCGAGGTGTAGAAACTCACGATACACAGGGCCAGGCTGATCAGCACGAAGGCCATGATCGGGCTGGTCACGGTTTTCAGCGCCATCAGCAGCGGCACGGTGCACAGGGTACCCAGGCCGCCGAACAGCAGCATCGAATTGCGCCGGCCGATACGGTCGGACAGCATGCCGAAGAACGGCTGCACCACCATGAACAGGAACAACGCCCCGGTCATTACGTAGCTGGCGTTCTTGGCGGTCATGCCCGCGGTGTTGACCAGGTACTTCTGCATATAGGTGGTGAAAGTATAGAAAATCAGCGAGCCACCCGCGGTGTAGCCCAGTACCGTGATGAACGCCGCTGCGTGATTGCGGAACAAACCTCCGATCGAACCTGCATCCTTGTCATTGCGGGCTTCGGCGCTACTGGTCTCGTGCAGCGAACGGCGCAGCATCAGCGAGATCAGGGCGGCGATGGCGCCCACCACGAAGGGAATGCGCCAGCCCCAGGCCCGCAGTTCATCTTCAGTCAGCAGCTGTTGCAGGATCACCACGACCAGGACCGCCAGCAACTGGCCGCCGATCAGGGTGACGTACTGGAACGAAGCAAAGAAGCCGCGCTGCCCACGCAGTGCTACTTCACTCATGTAGGTGGCCGTGGTGCCGTATTCGCCCCCTACCGACAGCCCCTGGATCAGGCGGGCCAGCAATAGCAGCGCCGGGGCCCAGGTGCCGATGCTGGCATAGGTGGGCAGGCAGGCGATCATCAGCGAGCCGAAGCACATCATCAGCACCGAGATCATCAGGGAATTCTTGCGACCATGGCGGTCGGCGAGGCGGCCGAAGATCCAGCCACCAATGGGGCGCATCAAAAAGCCCGCGGCGAATACACCTGCCGTGTTCAATAGCTGCACGGTGGGGTCGTCGGAGGGGAAGAAGGCCGGGGCGAAGTAGATCGCGCAGAAGGCGTAGACGTAGAAGTCGAACCATTCCACCAGGTTGCCTGATGAGGCACCGACAATAGCGAAGATGCGCTTGCTGCGTTCTTCGCCGGTGTAATAGGTTGAGGTCATGACGGGTTTACTCCTGGAGGGTCCTAGGTAGTTCTAGACATACCTAGTAACACACTCGTTCCGCTATCGGGCTGGCAATGGGCCTTATGTCTCACAGGAGAGGCCTCTTCGCGGGGAAGCCCGCTCCCACAGGTGATTGCGTGGATCCCTGTTGGAGCGGGCTTCCCCGCGAAGAGGCCGGTACAGGTCAAACCCGCTCGATGGCCAACGCCAGACCTTGGCCGACACCCACACACATGGTCGCCAGGCCCTTGCGACCGCCACTCTTCTCCAGCTGGTGCAACGCAGTCAGTACCAGGCGTGCACCGCTCATGCCCAGGGGGTGGCCCAGGGCAATGGCACCGCCATTAGGGTTTACCTGGGGCGCATCGTCAGCCACACCCAGCTCACGCAGCACCGCCAGGCCTTGGCTGGCAAACGCTTCGTTAAGCTCGATCACGTCGAAATCACTTACCGCTATCCCCAGACGCTCGGTCAGTTTGCGCACCGCCGGCACCGGGCCAATGCCCATGACACGTGGCGCAACGCCGCCGCTGGCCATGCCCAGAACACGGGCACGCGGAGTCAGGCCGTGTTTCTTCACCGCTGCGGCCGAGGCCAGGATCATCGCCGCAGCACCGTCGTTCACGCCCGAGGCGTTGCCGGCGGTGACCGTCTTGTCCGGGCCGTTGACCGGCTTGAGCTTGGTCAGCGCCTCCAGCGTGGTTTCAGGGCGCAGGTGTTCGTCACGTTCGACGATGATTTCGCCCTTCTTGTGAGCGATACGCACCGGCACGATTTCTTCGGCAAAGAAGCCGGCAGCCTGTGCAGCGGCAGCCTTCTGCTGGCTGCGCAGGGCGAACGCGTCCTGGTCAGCACGCGAAACCTGATAGTCGTCGGCCACGTTGTCGGCGGTTTCCGGCATGGAATCCACACCGTACTGGCTCTTCATCAGCGGGTTGATGAAACGCCAGCCAATGGTGGTGTCTTCCAGCTTCATGTTGCGCGAATAGGCGCTTTCAGCCTTGCCCATGACGAATGGGGCGCGCGACATCGACTCGACGCCACCGGCAATCACCAGCTCCATCTCGCCGCTGGCGATGGCGCGGAACGCGGTGCCGACGGCATCCATGCCCGACGCGCACAGACGGTTCAGGGTGACGCCCGGGATGCTTTCCGGCAGGCCGGCCAGCAGCAGTGCCATGCGGGCCACGTTGCGGTTGTCTTCACCGGCCTGGTTGGCGCAGCCGAAGAACACTTCGTCTACCTGGTCCCACTGCACGCCAGGGTTGCGCTCGATCAGCGCCTTCAGCGGCACGGCTGCCAGGTCGTCGGCCCGCACGCTGGCCAGGGCGCCGCCGAAGCGGCCGATCGGGGTACGGATGGCATCACAGATGAATACGTCGTGCATCAGGCTTCTCCTGCCAGCTGGCCATGGTCAGCGGCGGTACGGGCGTCGAGGTCACGCATGGCGGACAGCTCGATTTGGGTGGGTTCGGAAATGGTCTGCGCGTGGCATTTGGAGGCTCCTGGTCAGGGTGCTTCGGTAAACCCAGATTAAGGAGACTGGTAGGTACCTTACAATCCGATAATCGACTATCTGTGCGATTAACGAACCATTTGTTGCGCAACTATCCACCCCACGCGCAGGGCAACTGTGCGCCCTGATTGCAGCACAACGCCGCCCCTGCGGGAGCGGCGTTGTGCTGTGAATGGGCCGCAACGCGGCCCTCGCCCTCAGGTTGCGTCGGCGTGGCTGACCAGCCCCTTGACGACCACTCCCACCGTCGCCAGCGCCGCCGGTACCAGCAACGCCGTCAGCACCTGCTCGAAGCTCCAGCCCAGGCCCAGCAGCGTTGCACCACTCCAGGCGCCGAGAATCGCACCAAAGCGGCCAATACCCAGCATCCACGATACGCCTGTGGCCCGGCCCTGGGTGGGATAGAAGCGCGCCGCCAGCGATGGCATTGCCGACTGCGCACCGTTCACGCACATACCCGCGACGAGCACCAGCGTGGCTAGCAGAGTGATGTTGCCCAGGCTCTGCCCCACTGCGTAGGCGAACACCCCGGCCAGCAGATAGAAAATGCCGATCACCTTGTGCGGATTGAAACGGTCCATGGCCCAACCCACGCCGACTGCACTTAGCACGCCGCCAAACTGGAACAGCGCGCCGATGAACGCGGCCTGTTCCATGCTCGCGCCGCTGTCACGCATCAGGGTTGGCAGCCAGCTGGTCAGGAGGTAGACGATCACCAGGCCCATGAAATAGGTCAGCCACAGCAACACGGTGCCCAAGCCATAGGTGCCAGAGAAGATCACCGCGAACACGTTGCGTGCAGCCACCGCCTTTTGCTCCGGCACGCTGAAACTGCCTGCCTCAGCCACCACTTGCGGCGCGATTGGCGACAAGGTCTTGCGCACCTTGTCGGTACCGCGGTTGCGCACCACCAGGAACCGCGCCGACTCCGGCAGCCAGACCATCAGCACCAGCGCCAGCAGCAACGGCAGCACGCCACCGATGACCAGCAGGCTGTGCCAGCCGTAGGCCGGGATCATCTTGGCGGAAATGAAGCCACCACCCGCCATGCCCAGGTTGAAGCCACAGAACATGCTGGTCACCAGCAGCGACTTGAGGCGCTCCGGGGTGTATTCGGACAACAGCGTGGTAGCGTTGGGCATGCCTGCACCCAGGCCCAGGCCCGTCAGGAAGCGCAGTACCAGCAACTGGTCGACGTTGGTGGCATAGGCCGAGGCCAGGCTGAAGCCACCGAACACCAGCACCGCCCCCACCAGCACGCCTTTGCGGCCGAAACGGTCAGCCAGCGGCCCGGAGCCCAGGGCGCCGAACACCATGCCGATCAACGCGGCACTCATGACCGGCCCAAGGCTGGCGCGGTCGATCCCCCACTCTTGCGACAGTGCCGGGGCGATGAACCCCATGGCAGCGGTGTCCAGGCCGTCGAGGAAGACGATCAGGAAGCACAGCAGCACGACCCGCCACTGATAGCGGGACAGCGGCTGCTGATTGATGAATGACTGAACGTCGAGGCTTTTGCCGACGTTGGTTTGCGCTTGGTTCATTATTGTTATCCAGAATGTGGGGCACAGTCAGGCCATTGCACGCGGGCATCCGGTACAAGGGCGATGATTGGGGTATATGGCCTGGGTCAGCCTGGATATAACGATACTGCATGCGGGTGCGGCCGCAGCAGCGAGGTGACAGTATTCATGAGTGAGTGCCTCTAGTGTTTTTCTTGTTCGGTCGGCTAGCCGACCGTTGCGAGAGACATTAATCAGCCGGCCGAGGTGACGCAATTCACCCGGCACGACACTGTGCGTTTATCGCACAGGAAACGGTTTTGCCTGTTCTGATCCGGGGCCGCAAAGTGCTCCCTGTGGTCTCAACCAAACAACTGGTGGCAAAGGTCCCGGCTGGCTGCCAGCAAAATCGGCAAGAACCGCTGCTCCAGTTCACTGCGGGTCACCCGCCCGACATGGGTACTGACGTTCAGCGCAGCCAACACCTGCCCCGAAGCGTCATACACCGGCACGGCAATCGATCGCAGCCCCTGTTCCAGTTCCTGGTCTACCACGCACCAGCCCTGGGCGCGCACCTGCTGGATGCAGGCGAACAACGATTCGGGGTCATTCAGGGTGCGGCTGGTGCGCGCCTTGAGGTCGGCACGTTCCAGGTACTCACGCAGGCTGGTGTCATCCATGGCCGCCAGCAGAATGCGCCCCATCGACGTGCAATAGGCCGGCAGGCGCCCGCCCACCGACAGATCGACCGAGATCAGCCGCTCGACCGTGGCCGAACGGGCTATATAAAGGATGTCGTCGCCCTCGAGGGTGGCCATGTTGGCCGCCTCATGCAGCTGGTCGCTGATGCGATCCAGGTACGGCTGTGCAGAAATTGCCAGCGGCGTCGACGACAGGTAGGCATGCCCCAGGGTCAGCACTTTGGGCAGCAGCGAATAGGTACGCCCGTCGGTGGTGGCGTACCCCAGCTTGATCAACGTGTGCAGGCAACGGCGCACCGCCGCGCGAGGGATTTCGGTACGGTGGCTGATCTGGGCGATGGTCAGGTGGCGCTTGCGCTCCTGGAATGCCTGGATCACGGCCAGGCCACGTGCCAGCGAGGTCATGAAGTCCGGGTCGCCGGTAAAGGCCTGGATGCGCTTGGCCGGGGAAGCCACGATCGGCGGCGCCATGGCAGCCGAAGCAGGTCGCGCCACCTCGGCATTGCCGGAATCGTTGCCCAGGGTTTCGTCACTCATCGCACACCTCAAAAAAAACACCGGTTCGTGCGATTATCGAACAAACGGCCGATAATCGCAATTGACCGCCGACACTTTTGCTTATACCTTTCCCATGCCACTTGTGGCTTCTTTGGAGAGACTGGTCAGGTACCCACCGTAGAAGTCCCCAGGCAACGGCCTCGCCTTTCGGCGAGGCCGTTTTTCATTACGGCCCGCCCTGACATTGCAACGAACTTCTATCCGCCATTCCTTTCAAACTTTGTACGAAAGGTCCCAACTGTTCGCGGGCACAATCTGCTACTTACGCCAGATGATGTCGGGGTTGCGTAAATTATCGATGTTCGGCGAATTATCGGTTGCTATAATCGATTGCGCAGGCCCTCCGCTTACCGTGGTCATTGAACCTTCCGCTTTATCAAGCCGTTGCGGCCAGCAAGGCAAAATGCATGTTGCACAATGCATGACAACAGTCATTACACTTATTTCAGGAACTGCACGTGACGAAAGATGAACTGCGCGCGGAACTCGAGCGCCAGGCTGAACGTTACAAGGATGTTTATGGTGGCGAAGTCACCACATACGCCGCACAACCGGATCCGGAACGCAAACCCTGGCGCAAGCGTGCCAGCGTTCGCGACCAGGCCTTCAGCCAGGAACTGGAACGCATCGAAAAAGAACTGCGCAGTGACAATCCCTGAGCCTCGGGGCCCTCTGCGCATCGTCGCCCGGCCTACCCGGGCGAGCTCGATCTTTACTGTCTGGCCGATGATGAAATGGAATCACACAAATTTCATACAGGCGTTTGAATTTTTGCGAAATGGATTTTTCTCAAGCTTTCGGCCTTTTTTCGCCCTATTTTGTGATTTTTAGCCGCTATTTACCTCCCGTACCGCCCCCCTCTGCATGGCGCGCTTGCACCATGAAGACTGTCATCTGCCTGTTACAGGTGCATCGATTGCCAAGGTTTTCTGGCATAATCCCGCCCCCCTAAGACCCGCCAGACAACCTTCATGATCGATTTATTCAGCGGACTGGATGCCTGGGTGTTGGTGAGCCTGCTGCTCGCCTTGACCTTCGTACTCGCCTTCGAGTTCATCAATGGCTTTCATGACACCGCCAACGCGGTAGCTACCGTCATCTATACCAAAGCCATGCCGCCGCACCTCGCCGTGTTCTTCTCCGGCGTGTTCAACTTCCTTGGCGTTCTGCTCGGCGGTGTAGGGGTGGCCTATGCCATCGTGCACCTGTTGCCGGTAGAGCTGCTGATCAATGTGAACACCGGCCACGGCCTGGCCATGGTCTTCTCGTTGCTGGCTGCGGCCATCACCTGGAACCTGGGCACCTGGTACTTTGGCATCCCCGCCTCCAGTTCGCACACGCTGATCGGCTCCATCCTCGGTGTCGGCCTGGCCAACGCCCTGATCAACGACATTCCGCTGGGCGACGGCGTCAACTGGCAGAAAGCGATCGATATCGCCATGTCGCTGGTGGTCTCGCCAATGGCCGGCTTCGCCGTTGCTGCCCTGGTGCTGATCGGCCTGAAATGGTGGCGCCCGCTGTCGAAGATGCACAAAACCCCGGAACAGCGCCGCAAGCTCGACGACAAGAAGCACCCGCCCTTCTGGAACCGTCTGGTCCTGGTGGTTTCCGCCATGGGCGTGAGCTTCGTGCACGGCTCCAACGACGGCCAGAAAGGCATCGGCCTGATCATGCTGGTGCTGATCGGTATTGTCCCGGCCAAGTTCGTACTCGACCTGAACAGCACCACCTACCAGATCGAACGTACTCGCGACGCCACCCTGCACATGAGCCAGTTCTACCAGCGTAACGCTGCCACCCTGGGCGAGTTCCTGGCACTGGGCAAGGCCAAGGCCAGCGACCTGCCGGAGCAGTTCAGTTGCAACCCGCAGCAGACCGAGCCGACCATTGCTGCGCTGCAGACCTCACTGAAGGGCGTGACGGACTACCACAGCCTCGATGCCGAGAAGCGCGTTGAAGTGCGCCGCTATCTGTTGTGCCTGGATGACACGGCGAAGAAGGTTGGCAAGCTGCCAGGCCTGGACGCCCGTGAAAAGTCCGACCTTGAAAAACTGCGCAAAGACCTCACCGCCACCACCGAATACGCCCCGTTCTGGGTGATCGTGGCCGTCGCCCTGGCCCTTGGCCTGGGCACCATGGTTGGCTGGAAGCGCGTGGTGTTGACGGTGGGCGAGAAGATCGGCAAACAAGGCATGACCTATGCCCAAGGCATGTCGGCACAGATCACCGCAGCCTGCGCCATCGGCATGGCCAACGTATTCGCCCTGCCGGTATCGACCACCCATGTGCTGTCGTCCGGCGTGGCCGGCACCATGGTCGCCAACAAAAGTGGCCTGCAAGGCGGCACCGTGAAGACCATCCTGCTGGCATGGGTCCTGACCCTGCCTACCTCGATGGGCCTGGCGGCCGGCCTGTTCTGGCTGGCGTCCAAAGCCATTGGCTGAGTGACACCGCAATGAATGAAGGCGCCCTCGGGCGCCTTTTTCATAGCCGTTATGCCTGCCGAAGCAGCCTTGTGCTACCAAGGGTATGGGCGCGGCGCAGGAAGACTACCTTTTCTTGCCCCCTAACAACGACCCCATCAAGCCGCGCACCAACTGCCGCCCCAACTGGTTGGCTGCCTGGCGCACTGCCGACTTGATCGCCTGCCCCGCTGCACTCTGCAAGAACTCACCCGCCTTGTCGGCAAAACTCTCTTCATCCGCCTTCGGTTGAGGCGCCGGTTCCACAGGCTCGCCCTTACGCTGGCTCAGCATTTCATAGGCAGACTCACGGTCCACCGGTTTGTCATAGCGCCCCGCCATTGGCGAAGCGGCAATCAGCGCACTGCGCTCAGCCGCATTCAGTGGCCCGATACGCGACTGCGGCGGTGCAACCAGCACCCTCTGCACCATGGCCGGCGTGCCCTTCTCTTGCAACGTACCCACCAGCGCTTCGCCAATACCCAGTTCGGTCAGCACCGCCAGGGTGTCGAACGTCGGGTTGGGGCGGAAACCATCGGCTACCGCCCGCAGCGACTTCTGCTCCTTGGCCGTGAACGCCCGCAAGCCGTGCTGAATGCGCAAGCCCAACTGGGCCAGCACCGCGTCGGGCAAGTCACCCGGCGACTGGGTAACGAAATAGACCCCCACCCCCTTGGAGCGGATCAGCCGGACCACTTGCTCAAGACGGTCCTGCAACGCCTTGGGCGTGCCGTTGAACAGCAGGTGTGCTTCATCGAAGAACAGCGCCAGCACCGGCTTGTCGGCATCACCGCGCTCGGGCAACTGCTCGAACAATTCGGCCAGCAGCCACAACAGGAACGTCGCGTACACCTTGGGTGCCTCGTGCACCAATCGGCTGGCATCGAGCAAGTGGATACGTCCACGTCCATCCGGATCAGGGCGCAGCAGGTCCTCCAGTTGCAATGCCGGCTCGCCGAACAGTGCCTCGGCGCCCTGCTGCTCCAAGGTAGCGAGCCGGCGCAACAAAGCCTGGGTGGAGGCCGTGGTCATCAGCGCGCTGTCTTCGCCGAGCAGCTGCGGGTTGTCCTTCAGATGCGCCAGCAGGGCCTTGAGGTCTTTGAGGTCCAGCAGCAGCAGGCCTTCGCGGTCGGCCACCTTGAATGCTGCATAAAGCGCCGCCTGCTGGCTGTCGGTCAGTTCCAGCAAGTTGCCCAGCAACAACGGCCCCATTTCACTGAGGGTGGTGCGCAGCGGGTGGCCAGACTGCCCGGCGATATCCCACAAGCTCACCGGGTAAGCCCTGGGCGTATGCCCCAGCCACGGCATGCCGGCGATGCGCTCAGCCACCTTGCCCTGTGGCGCACCGGCAGCACCCAGGCCACAAAGGTCGCCTTTGACATCCGCGGCGAACACCGCCACCCCTGCGTCGCTGAACACCTCCGCCAGGCGCTGCAGGGTGACGGTCTTGCCAGTACCGGTTGCGCCAGCCACCAGACCGTGGCGGTTGGCCAGGCGCATTGCTTGCCCGACTGGCTGGCCATCCGGGCCCGCGCCTACAACGATGGTCGAAAATTCCGACATCTCTTTAATCCTCTGCTCAAGCTTTAGCTTAATTCGGCCGATACCTGTGGGTGTTATTCGCCTTAATAGAGAGGAACAGCCGAAAAGGGACTTTTCGGGATGTTGCACAACCTACGGCTCCACTCGTGCGAACGCCTGATATAAAACCTTAGCGGAACCGATTACGCCATGAACAAAAGCCTTCGTTTCAGCCACAAGATTCTTTTGGCGGCATCACTGATCGTGATACTCGCCTTCAGCCTTTTCACCCTCTACAACGATTACCTCCAGCGTAATGCGATCCGCGAGGACCTGGAAAATTATCTGGCTGAAATGGGCGCCTCCACGTCGACCAACATTCGCAACCTGTTCGAGGGCCGGATAAAACTGGTGGAAAACCTGGCGCAGAACATTGCCCAGGACCCGGCCAACGCCGAAACCCTGATGGGTCAGAATGCGCTGATATCCAGCTTCCTCACGGTCTACCTGGGCAAAGTCGACGGCGGTTTCAGCGTGCGCCCGGACGCGAAGATGCCCGACGGCTACGACCCGCGCACCCGCCCTTGGTACAAGGACGGCATGAATGCCAGCGGCGCGACGCTGACCGAACCCTACATCGACATGACCACCAACAAGATGGTCATCGGCATCCTCAGCAAGGTCTCCAGCAGCGTTGGCGTGGTCGGCGGCGACCTGGCCCTGGACGGCCTGGTGCAGATCATCAACTCGCTGAACTTCGGCGGCATGGGATACGCCTTCCTGGTCAACGACCAGGGCAAGATCCTGGTGCACCCGGATAAGGATCTGGTCATGAAGTCGCTGTCGGACCTGTTCCCGCAGCACACGCCGAAACTGACCGGCGAGCTGACCGAAGTGCAAAGCGATGGCCAGACCCGCCTGCTGACCTTCAGCCCGATTACCGGCCTGCCGTCGGCGAACTGGTACATCGGCCTGTCGGTGGACAAGGACAAGGCCTTCTCGATGCTCAGCACCTTCCGCACCTCTGCGGTGATCGCCACGGTAGTGGCAGTGGTGATCATCATCGGCCTGCTCGGCCTGCTGATCCGCGTGTTGATGCAACCGCTGCACACCATGACCCGCGCCATGGAAGACATCGCCGAAGGTGAGGGCGACCTGACCAAGCGCCTGCACATCCACAGCCACGACGAATTCGGTGTCCTCGGCAACGCCTTCAATCGCTTCGTCGAACGCATTCACAGCAGCATTCGCGAAGTGTCCTCGGCCACCGAGCAGGTCAACGAAGTGGCCCTGCGGGTGATCAGCGCTTCGAACTCGTCGATGACCAACTCCGACGAGCAGTCCAACCGCACCAACAGTGTCGCCGCCGCCATCAACGAACTGGGCGCTGCGGCTCAGGAAATCGCCGGCAACGCCGCCCAGGCTTCGCAGCACGCAAGCTCCGCGCGCCTGCTGGCCGAAGAAGGCCAGCAAGTGGTCGAGCGCAACATTGCCGCGATGAACCGCCTGTCCGACCTGATCGTCACCTCCAGCGCGCACATCGAAACACTGAACAGCAAGACCGTGAATATCGGCCAGATCCTGGAAGTGATCACCAGCATTTCCCAGCAGACCAACCTGCTGGCGCTGAACGCCGCCATCGAAGCGGCCCGCGCCGGTGAGGCCGGGCGTGGCTTTGCCGTGGTCGCCGATGAGGTGCGCAATCTGGCGCACCGCACCCAGGAGTCGGCGCAGCAAGTGCAGACCATGATCGAAGAGCTGCAAGTCGGTGCCCGCGAGTCGGTCGACACCATGGAGCAGAGCCAGCGCCACAGCCAGGACAGCATGCAGATCGCCAACCAGGCGGGTGAGCGACTGGACAGCGTTACCGTGCGCATTGGCGAGATCGACGGCATGAACCAGTCGGTGGCCACTGCCACCGAAGAGCAGACCGCCGTGGTCGAGGCGATCAACATGGACATCAACGAGATCAACATGCTCAACCAGGAAGGCGTGGAGAACCTGCAAGCGACCCTGCGCGCCTGCTCCGACCTCGAGCAGCAGGCTGGCCGCCTGAAGCACCTGGTGGGCAGCTTCCGTATCTGATAGAGGCTACACATTCGCCTGGCGCAGCCTCTGCGCTGCGCCAGGCATTACGCACTCCCCTCCTCTCAAACCGATCGAACAAACTATCCTTCTGATAGGTCCACCTTTAGGCATTTCATCGCCGGCAATTCAACGCCGGATGACAGACCCGAAGACGATCCCGGAGGGATGCTGATCGTGCACATCGCCGACATCACCATGTTCTACGCCCCGGCCAGCGGTGGCGTACGTACCTATCTTGATGCCAAACATCACCGTCTCGACGCCATTCACGGCGTACGCCACAGCCTGTTGATTCCCGGTGCCAGCGCCCAACACGGCGATGGCATCTATCAGGTACCTGCGCCGCCCTTGCCGTTTGGCAAGGGTTACCGCTTTCCGGTACGCCTGGCCCCCTGGTGCAATACACTGCGCACGCTCAAACCCGACCTGATCGAAGTTGGCGACCCCTACCTGACCGCCTGGGCGGCGCTGGAGGCGCGGCGCCAGCTCGACGTGCCCGTGATCGGTTTCTACCATTCCGACCTGCCGTTACTGGTCAGCAACCGCATGGGCAACTGGTTCGCACCCAATGTCGAGGCCTACGTCAGCAAGCTCTACGGCAATTTTGATCGGGTACTGGCCCCCAGCCAGGTGATGGCCGACAAACTACGCCGCTTGGGCGTGCGCGATGTCCATGTGCAGCCGCTGGGCGTTGACCTTGCCACTTTCCACCCCTCCCGGCGCGACCCACATGTACGTGCCGAACTGGGCATTGCCGACACCAGCCGCCTGTTGATCTTTGCCGGCCGCGGCTCGCGAGAAAAGAACCTGCCGGTGCTGCTTGACTGCATGCAGCGACTCGGCGACCCCTACCACCTGTTACTGGTGGGCTCGAACATGCCGGCCAGCGTGCCGCACAACGTCAGCGTCATCGATCACTTCTGCCCGGCTGCCGAGGTGGCCCGGCTGATCGCCAGCGCCGACTTGTTGGTGCATGCTGGCGACCAGGAAACATTCGGCCTGGTCATTCTCGAAGCCATGGCCAGCGCCACCCCCGTGGTGGCCGTGCGCGCCGGTGCTTTCCCTGAAATCATCAACGAACAGTGTGGCCGCCTGTGCACGCCCAACGATGGCCGGGCCATGGCATCCGCCGTGCGCGAGGCGTTCGAGGCAGGTATCCGCGAGCTCGGCGTGCAGGCCCGCCACCATGTAGAGCAACATTATTCATGGGATAACGTGGTAGCTGGCCTGCTCCAGCACTACCAGGCCGTGCTCGGCCACCAGCCGCAGGTGCGCGCCCATGCTTGAGCCTTCCGCCAGCCAGCGCAGCCTCATGCTGGTGTTGCATGATGTTGCCCCGGAAACCTGGCCGGACTATGAACCGTTCGTAGGGGCCGTGGACGCGCTGGGCCACGTGCCAATGACATGGCTGGTGGTCCCGGACTTCCATCGACGCAATCCGCTGCACCAGGCACCTTCGTTCTGCCGTCTGCTGGACGAACGCCTTGCCAAAGGCGACGAACTGGCGCTTCACGGCTATGCCCATGCTGACGAAGGCCCCGTACCGCGCAGCCCCGTCGACTACTTCATGCGGCGCATTTATACCCATGAAGGCGAGTTCTACAGCCTTGATGAGAACGAAGCGCTTACCCGGCTACAGGAGGGCCTGGCACTGTTCGAGGACCAAGGGTGGCCTGTGGCAGGGTTTGTCGCACCGGCCTGGCTCATGAGCCAGGGCACGCGGCAAGCGCTGTGCCGCCTGCCACTGAAATACACCAGTACACCGCAGCATCTGTACCGCTTGCCGGACTTTACGGCCATTGATGCGCCAGGCCTGGTCTGGAGCGCCCGGAGCGCATGGCGTCGCAAACTGTCCCGCACGCTATGCGACTGGCAATGCCAGCGCTGGCGGGGCGCGAGCACGTTGCGCTTGGGGCTGCACCCTGTAGACATGCGCCATCGCTCATCCCGTGACTATTGGTTGCGCACGCTGGAGAGACTGTTGAAGGATGGCCGCGAACCGCTGACCAAATCTGCCTGGCTGGAGCGCCAGGGGGCAGCATGAAGCGCTGGGCCTGGCTGGCGCTGGCATTGCTGGGTGCAGCGCTGGTGCCAGCATTGCTGGGTGGTAGCGAGCTGCTGCCGAGGCTGAGCCGGTTCGACCCGCACCTGCTGCTCATGCTGCTGGGGATGATTCTGTTGTGCTGGGTCATCAATGCGCTGCGCCTGCGCCTGTTGCTGGGTGAGCTGGCAAAACAGTTGAGCCATGCTCGCAGCCTGGGCGTGGTCATGGCCACCGAGTTTGCCATCTGCACCACCCCTGGCGGCAGTGGTGGGCCGCTGACCCTGATGGCCCTGCTGGCGCGAGACCGCATCCGCCCGGCGCGCAGCGGCGCCGTTTTTGCCATGGACCAGTTGAACGACCTGGTGTTCTTCTTCTGCGCAATGCTGGCGATTGCCGGCTACGCGCTGTTCCACAGCCTGGGCCGCAGCCAGGAAAGCATGTTGCTTGGCAGTGCGTTACTGCTGTGCACAGCGTTGGCCGGGGTGATCGGGCTGTTGCGCTACCGGCGCCCGATAATGCGCATGAACGGCAGGCTGTTGCAGCGCATGGGGATGGGCCAGCCGCGCAAACGTCGCTGGGCGCGCAAACTGCTGCACTTCGTTGCAGCACTGGCGCAGACCTGGCGCCTGCCCAAGCGCAGGCTGAGCCTGGTGTTCACCCTGACCTGCATCCACTGGGGGCTGCGCTACAGCGTCTTGTACCTGGTGCTGCGGGGCTTGGGGGTAGACCTGCACTGGATTCCCAGCTTCCTGGTGCAGATGCTGTCGCTCAGCGCCGGCCAATTCAGTCTGCTGCCTGGCGGCGCCGGGGCCGCCGAGCTGACGTCGGCCAGCCTGTTGACACCCTTGGTGGGCAGCTCGACCGCAGCTGCGGCAATCCTGATATGGCGGGCGGTTACGTACTACTTTTATCTGCTGGCTGGGGGGCCGGTGTTTGTGTGCCTGCTGGGACGTCCGTTGCTGGAGCGCTGGCGGCGTCAGGCGGGTTGAGCTGTTGCCATAGTTCGGCGGCGCCGGGGAAGTCGGTGCCATCCGTGTCATCCAGGGCTTCAGGGTCGTAGCGGGCCAGGCAGCCTTCGCCAAGGGTCGGTGGAGGTGAGGCGACGGGGTTGTTGCGTTGCTTGGTCATGGCCGTTTCACCCAGGATTGCCGGGGCGCTCTGCGCCCCTGTCGTGACAGGGCTGCGCAGCAGCCCGGAATCTCACAGCAAGCCGGACGGTGTCAGTCGAACACCACAGTCTTGTTACCATGCACCAACACGCGGTCCTCCAGGTGATAACGCAGGCCACGGGCCAGCACCATCTTCTCCACATCACGGCCGAAGCGGACCATGTCCTCGATGCTGTCGGCATGGCTGACACGCACCACATCCTGCTCGATGATCGGGCCGGCATCCAGCTCTTCGGTGACGTAGTGGCACGTCGCGCCGATCAGCTTCACCCCACGCAGGGCGGCCTGGTGGTAAGGCTTGGCGCCGACGAACGACGGCAGGAAGCTGTGATGGATGTTGATCACCTTCTCGGCATAGTCCCGGCACAGTTGTGGCGGCAGGATCTGCATGTAGCGGGCCAGCACCACGACGTCGGCGGCATGCTCCTGCACCAGGCGCGACACTTCGGCAAAGGCCGGGGCCTTGTCTTTGGGGTCGACCGGTACATGGAAGAACGGAATACCGTGCCACTCGACCATGCTGCGCAGGTCGTTGTGGTTGGAAATCACGCAAGGGATCTCGCAGTCCAGCTCATCGGTGTGCCAGCGGTGCAGCAAGTCTGCCAGGCAGTGCGACTCACGGCTGGCCATCAATACCACGCGTTTTTTCTGAGCCGAGTCGGTAATGCGCCAGGTCATGGAGAACTCTTCGGCGATCGGCGCAAACGCCTCACGGAAGGCTTCGATACCGAACGGCAGCGATTCAGCGCGGATTTCATGACGCATGAAGAACCAACCGCTCTGCTCATCGGAGTGGTGGCTGGCTTCGTTGATCCAGCCATTGTACAAGGCCAGGAAATTACTGACTTTCGCCACGATGCCTACACGGTCGGGGCAGGCGATCACCAGACGATAGGTGCGCATGAATGAGACTCCAGAACTTCGCAAAGGCGCCTATTCTAGCGGTCCGCCAGAAAAAACGCAGTATTGATCGTTACCGCGATGGCATATGCAAGCCCGAAAACGCCACACGGGCGCTGCCTGACAGACAAGAGGAAACGCACGGGGCATATGTAAAATTTTGTTCACGTAGAGAAATGCTGTCACAGCTTAATTAACAGTTAATTGCCCAATCTTATGTTTACTTGCGAGTATGGGCTGTCTATTATTGCCCCACACATTTCTGAACACGCATTAAGGAACACTCCATGTCCCTGATCAACGAGTACCGCGCCACCGAAGAAGCCATCAAGGAACTTCAGGCCCGCCTGGCCAATCTGTCGCAGGATGACAAGCTGAAGAAAGAACTGGAGTTCGAAGGCAAACTGCGCACACTGATGGGCGAGTACTCCAAGTCGCTGCGCGACGTGATTGCCCTGCTCGATCCAGAGTCGAAACTGAGCAAGGCACCTCGTGGTTCGGTCAAGACTACCGCCACCAAGCGCGCACGCAAGGTCAAGCAATACAAGAACCCGCACAACGGTGAAGTGATCGAAACCAAAGGCGGCAACCACAAGACCCTGAAAGAGTGGAAAGCCACTTGGGGCGGCGACGTGGTTGAAAGCTGGGCAACCCTGCTGGACTGATTATCCGCATACGCCCTCTTGCTTCGCACAACAAAAACGCCGGCACATTGCCGGCGTTTTTGTTTATCTGCCATCAGCCGATGGAATAGCGTTCCTGCAGTTGTCGAGCATGCAGTTGCCAGGCCTCCAACACGCGCCTGCCTGCCTCGTCGGCGCCCTCCCAGGCTTGCTGGCGCGCCTTTTCGAAGTCGCCCAAGGTATTCGGCGCCCCCCACTGCGGGTCGCTCAGGCGCTGTTGGCAGAAGCCATACCAACGTTGCCGCTCCTCGCCGGTCAAGGTTTCAGGGAAGTTACGTGCCCGGTAGCGGAACAACAGCTCCGGCAAACGCGGATCATCGAACATCCATTGGCCATGGCTCAACTGCGCCGGTTCCAGCGCACGAACTTGCTCGCATAAGCGCCGGTCGCGGTCACCTATAAAACCATCATACAACTGCTGTTCCGGGTCCTCACTCGGGGCGAACTCGTCCTTGCCATAGATGTGCTCCAGCTTTTCTTGCCATTGCGCCTGTTGATTGGCCAGTTGTTCACCGCGCGATTGTAACAACGTCAAGTCCAGGCCCAATCGTTGTTGATCGACCGGGCGCAATACGGACAGCGGCGCCACTACCGGACAGCGATTGATCTGCACCAATTTGAGCGGTACCGGTAATTCACCTTCGGCCAATTCATCATGCCGGGTGTACAAGCGCTGACGTAAAACTTCAGCACTTTCCCGCAGTAACGGTAGGGTTTCCTGATGCAGGTCGCAGACAATCAGTGCATTGCGATTACGCGGGTGCCAGGCCAGTGGCAATACGACCCCCAGGTAATTGCGCGCCGCCGAAAAACGCCCGGATATATGCACCAGTGGCTGCAACAGACGGACCTGCTCCATTACTTTATGCTTGCTGCGCAGCTGAAACAGCCAGTCATACAACTTGGGTTGTTTCTGCCGAATCAGGCGAGCCAAGGCAATGGTTGCCCGCACGTCGGAAAGCGCTTCGTGGGCATGACCGTGGTCAATGCCATTGGCCTTGCTCAGCAGTTCCAGACGCAGGCTGGTGCGCCCGTCCTGTTGCGGCCATTCAATGCCTTCCGGGCGCAAGGCATAGGCGGTACGCACAATGTCGATCAGGTCCCAGCGGCTATTGCCTCCCTGCCATTCACGGGCATAGGGGTCGAAAAAGTTGCGGTAAAGGCTGTAGCGGGTCACTTCATCGTCGAAGCGCAGGGTGTTGTAGCCGGCACCACAGGTGCCCGGTTGCGCCAGCTGGGCATGCACGCGAGTCATGAACTCGGCTTCGCACAGGCCCTGCTCCGCCAGCAGTTGCGGCGTAATGCCTGTCACCAGGCAGGCCGCCGGGTGCGGCAGGATGTCGTCCGACGGTCGGCAATAAAGGCTGATTGGCTCGTCGATTTCGTTAAGGTCGAAGTCAGTGCGCAGGCCGGCCACCTGCAGCGGCCGATCGCAGCGCGGGTTGATGCCGGTGGTTTCATAGTCGTGCCAGAAAATGCTGGAGGTCACGGGGTCGTCCTGTATCAAGGTCGACCCGATTCTAGCGCGATTCTGAAAAATGAACGTTCAGACGGGAGCGTTGGCGGGGCGGAAACTGAAATAGTCGCGCAACGAACGTACGAAATCATCGTACTCGCGCGGAGACTGCAGCAGCATGAAGCCCGAATCGTAGTGCCCAGGCGTCTGGTCCTCGCGGCACCACAGGCAACTGGCAGTGAGGTTGACGAACTGGTGCCCGCCGCCAGGCAGGGGCATACGCAGTTGCAGCTCGTAATCGGGCCCGACCAACACGGGCAGCTGGCTGATGACCATCAACCCATTTTCAGAGGCATTGCCTAGCTGACCGATCTCCTGACCGGTAAAGCGGTTGAACACCTTGAGGACACAAGGTAGCTGATGACGTTCTATGTGGCGCTTGTTGAACATGATCGCGAGTGTATTCCGTACCTGATGCCAGGAATACTAGGTACTGGCGGTTGTTGTAACAGCTGAGTTACAGATTAGCGCAGCACGCGCAGCAAATCCCGTGAAATAAACCACACCTTTGTGTTAGCGCCAAGGTACGGTCGTCACCGGGTTGGCCACGGCCGTTTCTGCACCGCGCAAATGGCCGAGTTTTTCCAAGGTCTGCAGGCGCGCCCGGGCGCGATAGGCATATTCGTTGCCCGGGTGCTGCTGGATCAGGTACTGATAGGTCTGCGCCGCGTCCACGTACAACGCCTGGCGCTCCAGGCACTGGCCGCGCAGCAGTGACACTTCGGGGTGGATGAACGGCCGGGCACGGCTGGTGCGGTCAACCTGCGACAGTTCGAGCATGACCCGTGCGCAATCGCCGCGGTCGTAGGCGCGGTAGGCATTGTTCAGGTGGTGGTCCATGGACCAGCGGGTACAGCCGACGGCGCTGGCGGCCAAGGCTAAAACGATCAGGGCTCGCATGGGGATCTCCTTTGATGCCAGTGTATCGGCGTTTGCCTGCAAATCTTCACACCCTTTTGCAAGGATACCCTGCCCCGTTCAAATGCCACCCTGCCTTGGTTGCAGGTAGTGCAACGGAACAATGACTACAGCGAGATTCAGGAGTAGCCTTTCGCTGCGCTTCACTATAGGAGTCTGTGCATGAGCATCCGCCGCACCAAAATCGTCGCCACCCTTGGCCCCGCCAGCAACTCGCCGGAAGTGATCGAACAACTGATCCTCGCCGGCCTGGACGTGGCACGTCTGAACTTCTCCCACGGCACGCCGGACGAGCACAAGGCCCGCGCGCGCCTGATCCGTGACATCGCCGCCAAGAATGGCCGCCATGTTGCACTGCTGGGCGACCTGCAGGGTCCGAAGATCCGCATCGCCAAGTTCGCCAACAAGCGCATCGAACTGAAGATCGGTGACAAGTTCACCTTCTCCACCGCCCACCCGCTGACCGAAGGCAACCAGGACATCGTCGGTATCGACTACCCCGACCTGGTCAAGGACTGCGGCGTTGGTGACGAACTGCTGCTCGACGATGGCCGCGTGGTCATGCGCGTCGAAACCGCCACTGCAGATGCCCTGCACTGCGTGGTGATCATCGGTGGCCCACTGTCGGACCACAAAGGCATCAACCGTAAAGGTGGCGGCCTGACCGCACCGGCCCTGACCGAAAAAGACAAGGCCGACATCAAACTGGCTGCGGAAATGGACCTGGACTACCTGGCCGTATCCTTCCCGCGTGACGCCAGCGACATGGAATACGCGCGCAAGCTGCGTGACGAAGCCGGCGGCAGCGCCTGGCTGGTAGCCAAGATCGAACGCGCCGAAGCGGTGGCCGATGACGAGACCCTCGACAAGCTGATCGCCGCCTCCGACGCTGTTATGGTTGCCCGTGGTGACCTGGGCGTGGAAATCGGCGACGCTGAGCTGATCGCTATCCAGAAGAAGATCATCCAGCACGCCCGCCGCAACAACAAGGCCGTGATCGTGGCGACCCAGATGATGGAGTCGATGATCCAGAACCCGATGCCGACCCGCGCGGAAGTGTCCGACGTGGCCAACGCCGTGCTGGACAACACCGATGCGGTGATGCTGTCGGCCGAAAGCGCCGCCGGTTCCTACCCGATCGAAGCTGTCCAGGCCATGGCACGCATCTGCCTGGGTGCCGAAAAGCACCCGACCAGCCAGAAGTCCAGCCATCGCCTGCACACCACCTTCCAGCGCTGCGACGAAAGCATCGCCTTGGCGGCCATGTACACTGCCAACCACTTCCCGGGCGTAAAGGCGATCATCGCCCTGACCGAAAGCGGCTACACCCCGCTGATCATGTCGCGCCTGCGTTCGCATGTACCGATCTTCGCCCTGTCGCCGCACCGCGCCACCCAGGCGCGCGCCTCGATGTTCCGTGGCGTGTACCCGATTGCCTTCGACCCGGCCGCGCTGCCGGCCGACAAGGTGAGCCAGGCGGCGGTCGACGAGCTGCTCAAACGTGGCCTGGTGGAGCAAGGTGACTGGGTGATCCTGACCAAGGGTGACAGCTACCACACCATCGGTGGCACCAACGGCATGAAGATCCTGCACGTCGGTGATCCGCTGGTCGGTTGATCCACTCGTTTCACAGCACAAGGCTCAAGCGCAGCCTTGTGCTGCGAAGAGGCCCCGACAGCAATAAAAAAAGGCCCCGGTTCTCGCGAACCGGGGCCTTTTTATGGTGCAGAGGGTAAGGCTGGCTTACATCATGCCGCCCATGCCACCCATGCCGCCCATATCAGGCATGCCAGCAGCTGGCTTGTCTTCCGGCAGGTCGGCAACCATGGCTTCGGTGGTGATCATCAGACCACCGATCGAAGCAGCAGCTTGCAGCGCCGAGCGAGTGACCTTGGCTGGGTCCAGGATACCCATCTCGATCATGTCGCCGTATTCACCGGTAGCGGCGTTGTAGCCGAAGTTGCCCGAACCTTGCTTGACCTTGTCAGCAACCACGCTTGGCTCATCACCGGCGTTGGCAGTGATCTGGCGCAGCGGGGATTCAACAGCGCGACGCAGCAGCGCGATACCGACGTTCTGGTCTTCGTTGTCGCCTTTCAGGTCGATGATGGCTGCCAGGGCGCGAACCAGGGCAACACCACCGCCAGGCACCACGCCTTCTTCAACGGCTGCACGGGTAGCGTGCAGGGCGTCTTCAACGCGGGCTTTCTTCTCTTTCATTTCAACTTCGGTGCCGGCACCGACCTTGATCACGGCAACACCGCCAGCCAGCTTGGCCAGACGCTCTTGCAGCTTCTCACGGTCGTAGTCCGAGGAAGTTTCTTCGATCTGGGCACGGATCTGCTTGACGCGTGCTTCGATCTCGGTGTCAGCGCCAGCACCGTCGATGATGGTGGTGTTTTCCTTGGACAGGATGACGCGCTTGGCGTTACCCAGGTGCTCCAGGGTAGCGGTTTCCAGGGACAGGCCGATTTCTTCGGAGATGACCTGGCCGCCAGTCAGGACAGCGATGTCCTGCAGCATGGCCTTGCGGCGATCGCCGAAGCCCGGAGCCTTGACTGCAGCAACCTTGACGATGCCGCGCATGTTGTTGACTACCAGGGTAGCCAGCGCTTCACCTTCAACGTCTTCGGCAACGATCAGCAGTGGGCGGCCGGCCTTGGCAACGGCTTCCAGCACTGGCAGCAGCTCACGGATGTTGGAGATTTTCTTGTCGACCAGCAGCAGCAGCGGGCCTTCCAGCTCGGCAACCATGGTGTCCGGCTTGTTGACGAAGTACGGCGACAGGTAGCCGCGGTCGAACTGCATGCCTTCTACGACGGACAGTTCGTTTTCCAGGCCCGAGCCTTCTTCAACGGTGATCACGCCTTCTTTACCGACTTTTTCCATGGCTTCGGCGATGATTTCACCGATGGAGTTGTCGGAGTTGGCAGAGATGGTACCTACCTGGGCGATGGCCTTGGAGTCGGCGCATGGCTTGGACAGGTTCTTCAGCTCGGCAACAACGGCAGCAGTGGCCTTGTCGATACCGCGCTTCAGGTCCATCGGGTTCATGCCGGCAGCGACGGCTTTCAGGCCTTCGTTGACGATGGCCTGAGCCAGAACGGTAGCGGTGGTGGTGCCGTCACCGGCAGCGTCGTTGGCCTTGGAAGCAACTTCCTTGACCAGCTGGGCGCCCATGTTTTCGAAAGCGTCTTTCAGCTCGATTTCTTTGGCGACGGAAACGCCGTCCTTGGTGATGGTCGGCGCGCCGAAGCTCTTGGCCAGTACCACGTTACGGCCTTTCGGGCCCAGGGTCGCTTTTACCGCGTCAGCCAGAACGTTGACACCAACCAGCATTTTCTTACGAGCGGAATCACCAAATTTTACGTCTTTAGCAGCCATGATCGTTTAATCCTTGAAAAACTTTGGAGTAACGGGAAGTCGGGGGAAATCAGCCTTCGACAACGGCGAGGATTTCGTTCTCGGCCATGACCAGCAGGTCTTCGCCATCGACTTTCACGGTGTTGCTGCCCGAGTACGGGCCGAAAACCACTTTGTCACCCACTTTCACGGCCAGCGCGCGAACTTCGCCGTTGTCCAGAACGCGACCGGTGCCGACGGCTACAACTTCGCCGCGGTTTGGTTTTTCAGCGGCCGAACCCGGCAGGACGATACCGCCAGCGGTTTTCGATTCTTCTTCGCTGCGACGGATGACTACGCGGTCATGCAGAGGACGAAGTTTCATTGTCGATCTCTCCCAAATTGTGGTTTTCATCGGCCGGTTCGACACCGGCGGTTTTGATGCTGTCCGGCGTTGCCGGGGGTGGCCCGCTGTGAGCGAACCACCTGTGTAATGTCTGGTGTTGCCACCAGAAACCTTGCGGTGACCACATACATGAGGCCGCCACATCCAATTACAAGGCTCGAGATAGAAAATTTTTCATCAGGCCCAAAAAAACCGGGGCCGCTTGCGCGGCCCCGGTCCTTGTTACTTGTCGCGGCGCTCGTACTCGCCTTCGATCACGTTCGGGCGGTGGCCGCCATCACGCGGCTGCGCCTGGAAGGGGTCATCCTGGAATGCACGCTGGCGCATGGCCTGGGCCTCGGCACGCTCGCGCATCTTGCGCGCCGCCAGGCGGCGGGTGAATGGCAGCAGGCACAGCACACCCAGCACGTCGCTGATGAAGCCGGGCAGCAACAACAGGCCACCGCCCACGGCCAGCATCATGCCCTGGAACATGTCCTCGGCGGGCAATTCACCGCGCTGCAGGCTTTCACGGGCGCGCAATGCAGTCGCCAGGCCGGCCACCCGCATGACCAGTACGCCCAGGGCGGAGCCGGCGATGATCAGCAGCAACGCCGGGAAGAAACCGATAGCCGCGCTGACCTTCACGAAGACGAACAGCTCCAGCACAGGAAAAATCAGAAACAGCAGTAGAAAAGCACGCATCAAGGGTTCCTCGACGGAAGATAACCTTCCAATAAGACCTCAAATGGATGCCTGCGCTCCGGATTTCAACCCTCGGCTTGCATCACAAGCGGCCAATGGTCGGCGCGAGCCAGCAAAACCAAGGCCTCGCGGACTTGTGTCGGCGTGTTGCAAGTAGTGGGGAAAGGCAACCAGTGCACTGCCTGGCCGATGCGCAGGTGCATGCCTTCGCTGTCTACCCCAACCATCTGCGCCGGTACGTGCTGTGGCAACCCGGTCAATTCGACGTAGTGGGCAATGGCACTGGCGTGATCGCTGTTCATGTGTTCGATCATGCTCCCCTCGGCCTTGCCCGCGAACGGGTTGGCCAAGGTCACATGGTCAAGCCAGTGGATCGCACCGAAGCCGCCGATGTAGCGGTGGCGCACCGGTTGCAGCACCCAGAAATCGAAATCGTGGGCCTTGTGGTAGTCGGCCGCGTCCGGGAAATAGCGGTAATAGCGTTCGGCGGCGGCCTCGATGACGGCCTCGTCGACCAGCTTGTGCGCTTCGGCCATCACCGTCAGGCGCCCTACCGCCTGCACATCCTCGGCCTCGCGCTCACCCACCAGCAGCGAACACTTGGGGTCCTTCTGCAGGTTGTGGGTGTGCTGGGCAATGCGGCTGATCAGGATCAGCGGGTTGCCCTGGGCGTCCAGGCAGTACGGCACGACCGAACCGAAGGGGTAGCCAGGCATCGACCTGGAATGTGTCGAAAGCACGCCGCGGTATTCCTTGAGCAGCAGTTCCCGGGCGGGGCGAATGGCGTTGGTACTCACTTGAGGGCGGCTCCTGGCGGACGGGTTGGGGACAAGATAAGCATTATCAGCTGCCTGTGCCACTGACCTGCATCCAGACGCCTTACCAGGTAACGCCGAAGCCCGCGGTATAGCGTGTCTTGTCCAGGTCACTCTCACGCGTGCCGGTGATGATATCCTTCTCCGCCTTGAGGTTCAGCGAGGCCCACTCGGTGACCTTGTAGCGCAGGCCAACCTCGGCATCCAGCGAGTAGTCGGCCACGCCACCCAGCGGCTTGGCGAACTCGCCGTTGGTGAACAGCTGCACGTTCTTGCCGATCAGGTAGCGGGTGTAATCCCACTTCACGGCCGCAGAATAGAAATTATCCTTGCCGCCGTCCCGGTACTCGAAATCAGTGCGGTTGATCAGTGAGCCCAGCGAGAACGCACCCAGCTCATCGTCCCAGAACTGGTAACCCGGGCCGGTACCCACGGTGCGCTGGCGGGCCAGGTCTTCGATGTGATCGCGCTTGTATTCCGCACGCCCCTGCCAGAACCACTTATCGGTAATGAAGCGGTCCAGCGCGTACTCGGCGCTCCAGTTGTTGGTGGTGGTGACGTCGTCCTTGGTCTCGCGGTTGTACTCACCCTCGGCGTTGTGCCGCCAGCGGCCATGGCGGGCAGTGGTCTTGAAGCCCACGTCGTAATCGTCGGTGTCGTTCTCTGCGCGCTTGTAGTCCAGCGCCACGTCGACATTACCTTTCCACACGAAATCCTCGACCAGCGGCTTGGGCTTCATGATCTGCTCGATGCTGGCCAGCTCCACCGTCTTCGGTGAATCGCCATTGGCCAAGGTCACCTTGCCTGGCTCTGCCGCCTTGAGCGACTTGGCTTTCTCTCCGCTGTAGGCGTCCTGCTTGACCAGCATCTCCTGGTCGCTTTCCAGCGTCTGGACCTGCTTCCAGTCCAGGGCGATGGACCCGCCATAAGGGGTTTCCAGCAGCAGCTTGCCGCCGTCGAATACCTTGATCTTGCCACTTAGCCGGTCACCGTTCTTCATCCACACAGTGTCGGCCCACACTGGAGAGGCACACAGGGAAACAGCAAGAAGGCACAACAAGGATCTAGAATTCATAAACGGGCTTTGTTTGCGGACTATGGGTTCGATTTGACGAAAAAGCCGGGCATTATCCAGATACCCACGACCAGAGCAAGGACAGACCGGGAGTATGCCGTTGAGTTCAACTCTCATTTACCAGACCACCGGTCCGGTTTCATCTGCAGCCCAAGGCGGGCGAGATGTCTGATGGATATGAGCACGCCCTTGATTCGGCCGAGGGCCGACGAACGGCGCTTTATTCAGTACTGGGCCAAGTGCCACCCGGTAAGGTCGTGAGCTATGGCCAACTGGCCGAACTGGCCGGGCTTGGCCGTGCGGCGCGCTGGGTGGGGCGTACCCTGGGGCAGTTGCCTGCAGACACACGCCTGCCTTGGCACCGGGTGCTCGGTGCAGGTGGCCGGTTGAGCCTGCCGCTGGGCACCCCGTCGGGCGATGAACAACGGGCGCGGTTACGCGGGGAAGGTGTGAATGTAAGCAACAATCGTGTGGATATGACGCGCCATGGCTGGCGCCCAATGGAGCACAGCGGTTAGAGTGCGCGCTTTGTTTTCGAAAACTTGAGGCAGATGTTGGCCCATGCCCCGTAAAACCTGGCGCGCTGCGCTTGCTGCCTATGCCAGCCCGTCAACATTGGTACTTTTGCTACTCGGTTTCGCCGCCGGCCTGCCCTACATGCTGGTGTTCTCGACCCTGTCGGTATGGTTGCGCGAAGCCGGCGTTGCCCGTGAAACCATCGGTTATGCCAGCCTGATTGGCTTGGCCTACGCCTTCAAGTGGGTCTGGTCACCGCTGCTCGACCAATGGCGCTTGCCGCTGCTTGGCGGCCTCGGGCGCCGGCGTTCGTGGCT
Organism: Pseudomonas sp. CGJS7; assembly: GCF_036961695.1. Taxonomy (NCBI): domain Bacteria; kingdom Pseudomonadati; phylum Pseudomonadota; class Gammaproteobacteria; order Pseudomonadales; family Pseudomonadaceae; genus Pseudomonas; species Pseudomonas sp. CGJS7. The sequence continues at coordinate 208,514 of NZ_JBAMDI010000003.1, forward strand.
GCTGTTGTCGCAAGCGCTGGTGGTGATCGGGCTGGTCGGCATGAGCCTGTGCGACCCGCAACAACACCTCTCCTGGCTGATCGCCATGGCCGTACTGGTGGCCTTCGCCTCGGCTACCCAGGACATCGCTGTCGACGCCTACCGCCTGGAAATCGCTGACGACCAGCGCCAGGCCGCGCTCGCAGCCAGCTACATGGCCGGCTACCGGGTGGCTGCCTTGCTCGCCACGGCCGGTGCCCTGTTCTTCGCCGAGTGGTTCGGCTCTACCGGCTTCAGCTACCTGCACAAGGCCTGGGCCGGCACGTACGTGATGTTCGGGGTGATGATGCTGCCCGCCCTGTTCACCACGTTGGTCATGCGCGAACCACCAGTGCCCATGCGCACCCAGCTATCGGCAGCGCGCTACGGGCTGGTGCACCAGATGGCCTCGGTGTTCGTGCTGATCATCCTGCTGGTCTCGGTACCGGCCAGCTTCACCCAGATGTTCAATACCGGCTGGTCCAGCGTGATCTCCGGTGATGCCACGCCGCTCGACCTGCTGCTGGAAGACCGCGCCTTCCTGCGCCTGATCCTCTACGTGCTGCTGTCCTGGGCCTGCCTGTCGAGCCTCGGCCGTCGCGGCCTGGCCCCCGTGCTGACCCCGATCAACGACTTCATCACCCGCTACCGCTGGCAGGCTCTGCTGCTGCTAGGCCTGATCGCCACCTATCGCATGTCGGACACGGTGATGGGGGTGATGGCCAACGTGTTCTATATCGACATGGGCTTCACCAAGGACCAGATTGCCAGCGTCAGCAAGATCTTCGGCCTGATCATGACCCTGGTCGGCGCCGGGGTTGGCGGCCTGCTGATCGTACGCTTCGGCATCATGCCCATCCTGTTCATCGGCGGCGTAGCCTCTGCCGGCACCAACATCCTGTTCCTGATGCTGGCTGACATGGGGCCGAACCTGGAAATGCTGGTGGTGACCATCTCACTGGACAACTTCAGCTCCGGCATGGCTACCTCGGCCTTTGTCGCCTACCTGTCAAGCCTGACCAACCTGAAGTTCTCGGCGACCCAGTACGCGCTGCTCAGTTCGATCATGCTGCTGTTGCCGCGGCTGATTGGCGGGTATTCGGGCGTTATTGTGGAGAAGTTCGGCTACCACGACTTCTTCCTGATCACGGCGCTGCTGGGGGTGCCTACGCTGATCCTGATTGCCCTGCAGTGGCATCAGGAAGCCGGGCGGGGAACGCCAGTGGCGGACGACCACTCGGTGGCTGAGCGGCCCTGAAGTTTTGTATTGCCTGTGCTG